>JALENK010000093.1 GCA_022767515.1 Clostridium sp. | reverse complement strand
AGAAAGAACCCAGTAACTGCACTTAGAACTGAATAAAGCTATAAATAAATACCAATAAGCCAGATTTATAATTCTAGCTTATTGGTATTTTTAACCTTTCTTCTAGATATCTTTCATATTATTATCATTACTATGTAAAATTTGAGATAGTTTTTTCATACCATCTTGAATGTTTTCAACAGACTTTACAATACTCTCCACACCTGCAACCTGTTCCTCTGCTGCCACACTGATTTCACCTCATCTGCTACTACAGCAAAGCCCTTTCCAGCCCTCCAGCTCTAGCAGCTTCGATTGCAGCATTAAGTGCAAGTAAATTAGTCTGATTAGCAATCTCACGAATACTCTCAATAATTAGATAAAGTACAATAACTAAAATAGTGTAAACAATTACAATGAATATCCATATCACTAAATTATGTAAGCTTATAAATAATACTCATAACTGTTGCCAAAAAATATGCCTGTGTCATTGCAGCAAATCTTCCTTCAGCGTCAACAATCAAACAAATGCACATGCTGCAATTGGAAGCATAACTCCCCATACTCCAAACATAATACTATTCATCATACGTTCTTGATTTTTAATCTCAACCATAATAGCACATCCCTCTCTTTAATTTTTATGCAATTGTATTTGAATAATATGCTTCAAGCTTATTACAGCTCAATTTAAATACTGGTTCTAAACTTGGATCAAAATGACTTCCCATTGACTCTATAATAATTTCATAAGCCTTTGAAAAACTCATTGCTTCCTTATAACACCGCTTACTTACTAAGGCATCATAAACATCTGCAATCGCCATAATTCTAGCTTCTAATGGAATCTGCTCACCAACTAATCCCTTTGGATATCCCTGCCCATTCCATTTCTCATGATGGTATCTTGCTACATTAATTGCAACCTTTACAAAATGCTCTTCTTCTACATCCTTTAAAATTTTTTCAACAATCTCTGCACTCTTTTCTGCATGAGTCTTCATAATCTCAAACTCTTCATCTGTAAACCTACCCGGCTTTTTCAAAATTCTATCTTCAATAGCAATTTTACCTAAATCATGCATTGGAGCTGCTGCAACTAAATCTTCACAAAACTCCTCTGATAATTCCAAAAGAGAATTTTCTTTAATTGTTTCTACTAATATAGCAACAACATCACTAGTCCTCTTTATATGACCACCTGTATTATTATCTCTATTTTCGACCATATTTGCCATACCAATCACAATTTTTTGTTGAATATTACCAATCTGCTTAATCTGCCTATCTACCTGCCTCTGCAATTCATAATTATAGTTTGAAAGTAAATCATAATACTTCTTTTTATCAGTACAATCCTTCAATTCAATAATATAACTAGATTGTTTCTTTCCTGGCATTAACACTTTAATGCTACATTCATAATAATAATCGTCATATTGCAATGTTGGTACAAAAGTCAATTCTCCATTCTCCTCAAAATTATCAATCCAATCACATAAAAATTTCAGTTCTTTTTCACTTTCAATTGATGTGTCCACTCTGCATTTTGAAAGTCTTGGGATACATCTCTTCCCAATATGATTACAACTAATAAACTTCTTGTTTGAATCAATCACAACATACCCTGTTGTGTTGGCCTGATTCATTGCTTCATAAATACTATCATTTAGATTATACTTAGATAGCTTGGATTGAAGTATTACAAGAATAATTCCATTTAAAACATATACAGCTGGCAATAATTCAAATGTTGGAGCAACAACCCTTCCTACCAAAAATAAAACACTAGTAATCACTTGCATTGCTATTAGCAAATATAAATTTTTTCTGCTAACCTGTTTTTTGATAGAAGCAATAATTGTAATAACTATACCAGAAACCATATATCCATATACAATTATATAAAAAAATATATATCCTATCCCATGTTCACCAATAATTGTCGTTGCATCATAAACATTCTCAAGCTGCACACTTTGATAGTAAAAATCAGAGAAGCCTGTAGATAATACCATTGCATATACTAAAGTAGAAAACAACATAGAAGTACATTTTGCCCAACGTCTTATTTTGATATTACACAAAGAACACATACA
Source organism: Clostridium sp. (assembly GCA_022767515.1). GTDB lineage: Bacteria > Bacillota > Clostridia > Clostridiales > Clostridiaceae > Clostridium. The sequence continues at coordinate 6,825 of JALENK010000093.1, read as the reverse complement.
TTCTAGCATTATTGGAGGCATAAAACACCCTCCAATATAACTTATTTTATTAGCTAATATCGCTTCTTCTAGTGTAGTGCTAACTCCTAATACTAAGTAACCTAAATTTGCTACACAAGCTATAGTCAGCAATATTCTCAAATAACTGTTTGTTTTTTTCGCATCATCCCTATATATTACTATTGCTAGATTAATCACTGACAATATAACTGCTATAAAATAATACACTATCATAGTATTTCATCACCTCCAAACACTTCTCTTTTGTGCTCTATAATAATTGTTTATTCACTAGTGGATTATATAATAGAATTTACTCATGCAAATACACCTTAATATTTATCTTTATCCAATTCCCCTTTTTCTCTTTTGCAGATATCCTTCCAAAAAGAAGCTTCCCTGCATCCATAAGTCTTGCAAATATTACATTATCTTTCTTTGGTACATAACCAATCTTAACTCCATTTACTGTCTTAATCATTATTGCTTGCTCATCATATTTATTATCTGGCTCTCTAAAAAAATCTAGCTTATCCTCTACGTTAAGATACTGCTCTAACTCCTCTATCCCCTCAATATGGGTAGTTCCTGCTACATATGTATCAAACAGAAATATATCTTTTTCAAATGGCTTAGGTATAACCAATTCTCCATTTGTTCCATGAAACAAACTAACTAGTCCACTACCCTGTGATTTCATAATATCCCCCATATACTATCACCTCAACATTTCCTCAATTTTAGCATTATACATTTTTATAAGCCTCTTATACTCATTTAATATTTCCTCTAATTCTAATCTCTTTTGCTCTACCTTCTCTTCATCCTCTAAAATATCCTTAACAGAATATGGATATTTATTCTTTATTTCATCAATACTTTCTTTAATAGAAGCTAATAATTTATTTAATCGCTCTTTTTCTTCTTTTAACTGTATAATTGCATCTTGATGTTTCCTTGGAATCTGCTCTTCATTAAGCATTTCATTTATAATCCGAATAGTAGCCAAATCTCCATTTTTATACGCATTCACTGCATTATCTAGCAGCCTCACCTGTGCTGAGGATACTTCTGGGTTAATATCTGGATGTAATGCTTTGACTATCTTACGATATAATTTTTTTAATTCCTTACTCTCCTCTTCTGATAGGTATTCAGCTTTGCTATGCTCTAAAGCCTCATTCATTTTATCTATCTGTTCATTAAGCTTCTGCTGATATTCATAAAACTCTGCATCAAGCCTTTCATCAATCTTTGTAAGATTTACTTTCTCTTGACGATTTTTCTTTGCCTGTATAAGTTCTACTTTTCTTTTTAATCTCATAACAACACATTGAGCTTCATAAGCCTTATATTCCAAGCTACCAAGTTTAAGCATATATTCCGTTTCAATATTTTTGCATATAACAAAACGAAGCTCATCATACTCTAGCATAAGCATTGATAATTCAGTTCTAAGCTTTTCTACTTCATCCTTCAATTTTTGAAGGTCTGGAAATAGTATAATTCCATTATTCTCTTCTTGCTTAATATCGCACATATATATTGCCTCCCATTAAGAATAATATATTAAATCTGCTCTGGTAATTTAATATCAATAATGCCTTTATAAAGTGCTGGTCTTCCTTTGAAGTATGACCAAAACTTTGTTCCATATTCATAGTGCCACCACTCACTTGGTAAATTAGTAAATCCTGCTTCAATCATAGCATAATAAAGAATTCTTCTATTTTCTCTGGCCATTATATTACTATTATTCATTTCAAAATAAGAAGACCAGGCTGTTTCTTTAAATGAATCAAAAGATGTTCCCATATCCAAACTATCTCCATCTTCATAAATTAATGATAAATCAATAGCTCCTCCTGTATTATGCAATGAAGGCAAATCAATATTATATGAAGGCTCAGAAACAAAATATGAAGTTTTTATTTTTATTTCCTCTTCTGTATCCTTTGGATTTCTTTCTCTTACAACCTTAATAAAATAATCCCATAATGCCTTTTGTATGCTTAATGGTCTATATCCATCATATATTTTAAATCTTATTCCTTTAGGTAATAATTCTTGAGCTTTTTCAAGCATAGAGGCTACTGACTTTCTAACATAACAATCAGGAAATGACCCTGGTAATCTACGCTGATAATATTGAGAACTTATACTAAATCCTCTGTCCTTTAAAGATACTAATTCCTCATCTTTGGATTCTATTTTATAACTACATATCTCTGGCATCTTAATATTCGGTATTTTCTTTGGTGATGCTTCATTTAAATCCTGCAACATATGTAAAAGTGTTTCCTTAAGAAGTTCTTCTACTTTATTTGGAAATATATCTAAAGCTTCTGCACAATAAAATCTAAAATCTGATATTCCAAGTAATGTACAAAGTTCTTCCATATATAACTGAACACTTGAATGTTTTCTAATATATCCACCTGCTGTAGTAATATAAATAAGCCTGTCTGCCATACATTTTTTCATTAAATTTCCATCTCCATCATAAGCAAAGGTTATATTATTTACACATATATGTTCAAAATAAACCTTTAATTTTGATGGAAATGAACAATCCCAGTATGGAGCTGAAACAACAATAATATTGGCATCTCTAAATTGTTTTGCAAGTATATATTTGTCATTATCAAAATTATTATTTATTGTATCCTCTTCACGTTTTTTTATATCATCTTCATTCATTGGTAAAATACCTAAATCGTATACATTTACTTCCTCTAAAGTAATATTATTTTCTTTTAAAATTTCGATTAAATAGTTTCTTGTAAGTTTTTCTGTTCTTGATTTCTGTCTTGTACATCCATTAACATAAAGTAATTTTGCCATTTTATCCACCTACTATACTTATCTATACTCTTAATATATATATTAAGAAAATTTTCTAAATTTGATATGAATATAATATAAATAATTTGTTAATTTTTCTATGCAATAATTACATTTTTGCTAAAATAGAAACTGTCTCATTATTGATAAAATGAGGATAACCCCTTACAGGTCATCCTCCTAATTTATCTCTATTATTATAGCACTACTTGATATTTTAAAATGAAAAATCAAACTTATCAAATCCAAACCTATTTTTACTAAGTTTAACTTTCATTTCCCCATCACCAGTTGTAGTGATAACTTCTAAATATAACTCAGTAAAATTTTCAAGCTTTATATCCTTTATTTTGCTTGTACCAACATTAAAATTTTCCTTCCATAATACTTCCTTGTTTTCGTTTAATAATTGTATGATAGCATCTCCTTCTGTTAATACTACTTCAATTTCAGCATCGCACTCACCAGTAAATTTTTTCAATTTGTCCAATTCATCTATATAATTTTGCTTATTAATTCCCCTTTCTAATTCATGTTCCGAATAACCAGGCACTAAAAAAATAACTAATAAAAGTACTACTGTTATTGTTAATATAACTTTTAAAAATTTGCTTTTTTTTCTCATTTTGTATCCTCCACAACTCTTCCGTCTTCAATCTTTACTATTCTTTTACACTTATTAGCTATATTTATATCATGAGTAACAATAATTATTGTCTTTCCGTTATTATTAAGTTCTTTTAGCATTTCCATAACTTGAGCTCCTGTTTTTGAATCTAATGCACCTGTTGGCTCATCTGCTAGTATTATTTCTGGATCATTTATTATACCTCTAGCTATAGCTACTCTCTGACATTGTCCCCCTGATAGTTCACTTGGATAATTATCCTTTTTATTTTTTATTCCTAGTCTATCCAAGACCTCTAAAATCTCTTTTTTTCCTTTTTTCTTCTTTTTATTTGAATAATTAAGTGGCAATTTTACATTTTCATAAACTGTATAATTATCAATAAGTGCAAAATGCTGTACCACAAATCCATATTCACTATTTCTCAAATAGGCTAATTCACTTTTTTTAAGATTTGTCACTTCATTGCCCCTTAACTTATAACTACCAGAATCCAACTTGTCTAAGCAACCTATAATATTCATAAGTGTCGATTTACCAGACCCTGATGGACCAATTATAGCTACCATTTCTCCCTTTTCTATTACCATATTTAGATTTATTAAGGCTCTAACTGCTGTTTCATTTGCACCAAATGTTTTGCAAGCATTTTCTAGTTTTATTATTTCCATACTAATCCTCCTTACTCGTACTATTAAAATCTAATGAAAAAAGCTTTAATATAGGTATTATTGACATTAATAATACAAGTATCACACAAATAATTGATGTTAAAATTATTACCTCATAATTGATTCCTACTAAAGAATTTAAATTAAATACCTTAACTACAAAACTAGCAAATATAGCTGAAAAAATCATTATTATTACATTTTGAAATACAATTCTCTGTACCAAATCACTCATCTTTGCGCCTACCATTATATTAATAGAAAACTCTTTTTTCTTATTAAATATATATCCTATCATTGAAGTAATCATATTAATTGATGTAAATAATATAACTATCAAGAAAATTATAACACTATAAATAATTTGATTATTACATTCTTCAACTTTTGATTTGAAAATTTGACTTCCATCGAATAAATCTATTTTAAACAAATCAAGATTATCTGTTTTATTATTTATCTCTGCTGATAAATATTCATCATCTTTATCCGATAAAATAACTGTATCAAAGAATCTACTAATAAATTCATAAGAATCATCATCATTACTAATATTTTCAAGTTCACATATTGGATATAAAATATAATTATTTATACAAAATACACCCTCTGGCGAAAAAGTCTTTTGAAAAAAGTACTGATCCTCCTTCAAAAAACCAATAACTTCAAATTTAATTTCCTTTGCATTTCTAATATCTGTATATTTCTCATCAATAGATGATATTTTATCTCCTACATTGTACTTGTCTTTATAATCACTACCTAGTATTATTGGTATATTATCTTTTGCTTTAAAATCATCATCATTAAAATATCTTCCATCAGAAATTTGATAATTAAAGTGGCTAAAATAGTTTTTATTTCCTCTTAGTGTATTAACCAAAATATATTTGTTATTATTAACTTCAATTTTTTCCTTAATCATACCTTGGAAGTCTCCAGAGTTACTAAAATTCTTTACAAACACGCTATCATTGTTCAATATGGCACATTTAAAATCTGAATTATTATTTAAATAAGTATTAAATTCATTTACTCTTTTAGAAAAATCTTTCTCATGCATCTTAACATCAAGCAAATTATCAATATCACTCAATACATTTATCTTATGTATATTTCCAATATTATAACTATCCTTTATCCTATTTAAATTATTGATATTACTATAAGACATATTTAACCCAGCATATAAAAATACAATAGAAACGGTTAATTGTATCATAATAATAAATGATAAGAAAAATCTATCAAGTATATCATCTAATGCATATTTAATATTTCTTATTACCCTCACATTCTTCCCCCTTTCATTGTAATTGCCGGTTCAATTTTTAACACTTTATATATTGATACTATTGATGTAAGTAATGAAACAAACAATGAAAATATCATGGAAAATATCGTAGCTAATATATATATTGAGGATGACAATACAGATATTAACTGAAGCTTCATTATAATAAAATAAATTGCATATCCTATAACAAATGAGATTGTAGCAAGTTTTAGATTTTCTAATATTATCTCTAATGCTATTTTTAAGTCTGTTCCTCCTACTGCTTTTTTTATGGCTATCTCCTTTTTCTTCTTACTTACCCATTGAACAGTAATATTAAATACATTTAAAAATATCAAAATAATTAATATTATAAGTACTAGAATACTACTTCTAGATTCTATTAAGCTACTTATCATACCTGGCTTACCTTCTTTATCTTCTACTAATTTTATATTTTTATTTTGCTTAAATACCTGTTCCTGTAATTCATCAAATTTTGTATCACTATTAATTATAAATGTAGCTGTCTCATTTACATTTGTATTTTTTTTAGCCTCTGCATTAAAATTAATTATAAATTGATTATCAGCGACTGTTTCTCTATCTTCATACCCAAAAATCCCTATAATTTCATATTTATTATTTTCATATTCTAAATATTTTTTTCCATCTTTATTAGTAACTATTATATCCTTTACTTTCTTACCAACAACTGCTTTAGGAGTATCATTTTTAAAATCATCAATATTAAAATATCTTCCTTCTATCATATTAGGAATCCCATCTATATCATAATTAAAGTATATAGACCTACCAATATATGCTCCTACAATAATGTTTCTTTTTTCTAAATACACATTATCAACCTTATTAATACACTTTAAGAAATCAGCACTTGCATATTGTTGCTTTTTATCTTTATTACCTAAATTGCCTCCTCCAGTAGTCACTGAAAAATTTACAGAATTCGCATCATTATATATTCCATTAAAATTTTTATCTAAAACACTTGACTGAATAGTTGAAAATCCAATTGATGAAAAAAATGATATTGATATAAAAATTATAATTAAATATATATTATTATTTCTTGTTTTTTTTACCTTCATATTCCAATTCTCCAAATAAAATGTAAAGAGATTTATCCTCCTTTTTTAATACGTTGCTATGCTAACATTTTTTTTTACTATTTGTCTACAACTTTCATTTTTCACATTTCGGCATTTATTTACAACTCTACTACCTTTTTCATTTTCTCTTCCCATTCCTTTGCTTTACTATTAGCAATAATTCTATTATATTTATCTAAAGTATCTTCACTAAATCTTTTTCTACTTAATTTTCTGCACAAAAATAGCACCTAACTAAGTAAGTGCTTATTCCTCAACTATAACAAAGTAATC
>JALENK010000079.1 GCA_022767515.1 Clostridium sp. | reverse complement strand
GAAGTTATTCATTGCCAAAGCAGATACGTTGAAACAGTAAAATTCTTAAAATGTTTATATTTGATTACATTTTAAGTAGCAGACAAAAATGTTTTTAATAGTAGGTTTGGGAAATCCAGGAACAGAGTATCAAAATACTAGACATAATATTGGATTTAATGCAATAAATTTTATTGCAAACAAGTATAATATTAATGTAAATAGGGAAAAATTTAAAGGTATGTGTGGTGAAGGGTTTATTAATGGTGAAAAAGTAATCCTGTTTAAACCGTTAACATATATGAATTTAAGTGGAGAAGCAGTAAAATTATTATTGGACTTTTATAAATTAGATATGAAAGAAGTGCTTGTAATTTATGATGATATTAGTTTAGAGGTAGGTAAATTAAGGATTCGTGAAAAGGGAAGCGCTGGTGGACACAATGGAATTAAAAATATCATATTAAATACTGGTACAGATGTATTTGGTAGGATAAAGATAGGAGTAGGTCAACCTAAAGGTGACTTAGTAAAGCATGTTTTAGGTAAATTTCCTCAAGAGGATATGGAGGTATTAAATAAAGTATTAGAGGTTGTTGTATCAGCCACAGAATTAATAGTAAAAAATGATGCGAAGGAGGCTATGAATAAGTTTAATGGTATTAATTTATGCAAAGAAAGTGAGGTGTAACTTATATGAGATTAAAGGGGGTAATTAAACCCTTAGAAGAAAATGAGAGTTTTAAAAGACTTATGTCAGATATAGAAGCAAAAAAAGTTGTTGAAGTAGAAGGACTTTCAGATTCTTCTAGAAGTTATCTAATAAGTTGTCTTTATGAAAATAATGATAAATCTATTGCAATAATTACTAATAGTGATGTAGAAGCCAAAAATATTTATGAAGATTTGAATTTTTTTTGTAACAATGTATATTATTTTCCGTCTAAAGAAATAGTTTTTTACAATCTTGATGCAATATCAGGTGATTTAAGATGGGAAAGATTGAAGGTTATAAAAGAAATTTTATCTAAAAAGAAAAATATTGTTGTATTATCAGTAGAAAATTTGACAGCTAGTTTGACACCAAAAAGACTATTTAAGAAACATCAAATATCCTTAAGAGTATCCCAGGAGGTAGAGTTAAAGAAGGTAGCATCATTATTAATTGAAAGTGGTTACACTAGAGTAGGAGAAGTTGAAGGAAAAGGAGAGTTTGCATTGAGAGGAGGCATATTAGATGTTTATCCAGTAGACTCTTTATGTCCGTATAGAGTGGAGCTTTTTGGAGATGAAATTGAATCTATAAGAAGCTTTAATACTATCTCTCAAAGAAGTATAGAAAAAGTTAAAAGTATAAATATTTTTCCAGCAAAAGAGGTTATATTAGAGCAAAGCATAGTACAAGATGCTATTGATAGAATATTAGCAGAAAGTAAACAAGTAATTGATGGAACAAAAGATAAGGAAAAAATTTCAAGAGTTAAAAGAATTGTTAATAATAATATAGAGATGTTAAGAGAAACAGGAAAGTTTGAAACAATTGATAGTTATCTTCCATTTTTTTATCAGGAATGTGAAAGTTTATTTGATTATCTAGAAGACTATTTATTTATTGTTGATAATGAGACAAGAGTATTAGGTAAAATTGATAGTACTTATCTTGAATTTAATGAAAATTATTCTGTTTTTTTAGAGCGAGGAGATATACTTTTAAGTCAATCAAAGTTAATGATTGATAAAGAAGTTATGCTTTCAAAATTAAGTCAAAAGACAAGCATTTTATTAGAGAATATAGGATATAAACATACATTAATAAATTGTGATGATAGTATTATATTAATTGGTTCTAATATTAATAACTATCAGGGACAACTAGATTATTTATTAGATGATATACTTGTAAAGAAAAATGAAATGTATAAGATACTTATTCTATCTGGAACTAGGGCAAGAGGTGAGAGATTTGTTAAAACATTAAGAGATATAGGTATTGAAAGTGTATATAAAGAAAAAATAGATAATATTGATGATGGTCAAGTAGTTGTTACTTTTGGTAACTTACTACATGGGTTTGATTGTAAAGAAACTAAAACATATGTTATTTCAGATAAGGAAGTATTTGGAGAAGCTAAGAGAAAATTAACTAAAAGTAAAAAGAATAAAAAAGGTGTATCTAAAATAAACAGTTTTTCTGATTTGAAGCCTGGAGATTATGTGGTACATGTTAATCATGGCATAGGTGTTTATAAAGGAATAAAGCAAATAGAAGTAGGCGGAAGTAAACGTGATTATTTAGATATTGCTTATGATAAAGGTGATAAATTATACATTCCAGTAGAACAATTAGATTTAGTTCAAAAATATATTGGAAGTGAAGGAAAAAGTCCTAAAGTCAGTAAGCTTGGTGGTAGTGAATGGCAAAAGGCAAAGAAAAAAGTTAAGGCTTCTATAAATGAAATAGCAGAGGATTTAGTTAAGTTATATGCAACTAGGTCAGCTATAAAAGGATTTAAATTTTCAAAGGATAATGAATGGCAGAGACAATTTGAAGATGAATTTCCTTTTGAAGAAACACCTGATCAATTATCTTCAATAGAAGAAATAAAAAAAGATATGGAATCTAGCAAGGTAATGGATAGACTTTTATGTGGGGATGTTGGTTATGGAAAGACAGAAGTTGCCATTAGAGCTGCATTTAAGGCGGTCTTAGATGGAAAGCAAGTAGCATTTTTAGTTCCGACTACGATTTTAGCAGAACAGCATTATAAAAATTTGAAAAAAAGATTTTCGGATTTTGCAGTAACAGTAGATATGATTAGCAGATTTAGAACTGCCAAGGAACAAAAGGAAACATTAAAGAAGACAAAAGAAGGAAATGTTGATATATTAATTGGAACACATAGATTAGTATCTAAGGATATAGAGTTTAAAGATTTGGGCTTACTCATTGTTGATGAAGAACAGAGATTTGGAGTAGCTCAAAAAGAAAAAATAAAAAAATTAAAAAATAATGTAGATGTATTGACACTTAGTGCAACTCCAATTCCTAGAACTCTTCATATGTCGTTAGCTGGAGTTAGGGATATATCTGTAATAGAAACACCACCAGAGGAAAGATATCCAATTCAGACTTATGTTGTTGAACAAAATGACCAATTAATAAGAGATGCAATATTAAGAGAGATAAATAGAGATGGTCAAGTATATTTTGTTTATAATAGAGTTGAAAATATAGAGAAGATGGCAGCATATATTGAAAGTTTGGTGCCAGAAAGCAAAGTGGCTATTGCACATGGTCAAATGACTGAAAGACAATTGGAAAAAGTAATGCTTGAGTTTATGAATAAAGAGTACAATGTTTTAGTGTGTACTACTATTATAGAAACGGGTATAGACATTCAAAATGTAAATACTATAATAATTAATGATTCAGATAAAATGGGACTTTCACAGTTGTATCAACTTAGAGGAAGGGTTGGTCGTTCTAATAGAATTGCTTATGCTTATTTGCTTTATAAAAGGGATAAAGTATTATCAGAGATAGCAGAGAAAAGACTTAAAGCTTTAAGAGATTTTACAGAGTTAGGCTCTGGATTTAAGATAGCTATGAGAGATTTAGAAATAAGAGGTGCAGGTAATATAATGGGTTCATCACAGCATGGTCATATGGCTACTGTAGGATATGACCTATATTGTAGGATGCTAGAAGATGCAGTTAAGCTTATTAAGGGTGAAATTGAAGACGAAACTGTTGATACAACTATAGAATTAAGAGTTGATGCTTATATACCACCAGAATATATTGAAGATGAACTTCAGAAAATAGAGATATATAAAAAGATAGCGGTTATTGAAAACAATGAAGATTATGAAGAGGTAAGAGAAGAATTATTAGACAGATATTCAGATATTCCACAAACTGTTCTTAACTTAATGGATATAGCTTATATAAAAAATAAAGCTAAAAGTATTTTTATTGAGGAGATTAAGGAAGAGGGGAGTTATGTAATATTTAAGTTTGCATTGAATTCAAAGGGACGCATAGATATTATGAAAAAGTTAATGCTAAATTATAAAGAATTTGTCGTAATAAGCTTTGGAGATAGCTCATGTTTTTATATAAAGCATAACGGAATAAATAAAATTGAATGGTTACAATTTTTAAAAGAAATAATTGATTTTATATCAAAAAAACAAAAAATTAAGAAATAAGTAATAAGATAAATTGAAAATGTTTTATAATACTGTTATAATCAAAGTTGTATGATTAAATTTTATTAAAAAGCGAGGGAGATATACTTTGAAGAAAATAAAAAAAATAGTGGCAGTAGCAGTGGCTGGAGTTATGATGATGTCATTAGCTGGTTGTAATATAATTAAAAGAACAAAAGAATCAATAGGAAAGACTGTATTAGCAAAAGTTGGAGATTCTGAAATTACAAGAGCAGATGTAGATCAGTTATTATATTATCAACTAAACAATTATAAGACTCAATATGGAGAAGATTTTGAAGAAAATGATGAATTAAAGGATACATTAAAGGAGACTAGAACTCAAGCATTAGAGAGTTTAATTCAAGAAAAATTAATGTTATCTAAGGCTGAGGAATTAGGAGTAACTTTTGATGATAGCGAAATTACTACTAAGGCAGAAGAACAAATAAAGCAATACAAAGATTATACTGGTTCAGATGAAGAATATAAGAAATTTATTGAACAATATGGATACACTGAAGACACATTTTTAGATTATTGGAAAGAGCAATCAAAGCTACAAATGGTTTATGAAAAGATGATTGAAGGTGTAGAAGCAACAGATGATGAAATTAAGTCATATTATGATGAACATATCAGTGAATTTAAAGTAAATCCAGGTGCAGATGTTAAGGATTTAGTATTTACAGATGAGAAGACTGCAGAAGCAGATGCAAAAGCAGCAAGACAATTAGTTGATCAAGGTAAATCATTAGAAGATATATCTAAGATGGATGATTATAAAGAAAAATGTACTTATGAAGATTTAGGTCATCAAGATTATAGCAATAATCAATCATTAGCAGAGGAATTTGTTAATGTATTTAAAGCTTTAAAGGATGGAGAAACTTCTCAACCTAGCAAGCAATCTAAAGGCTGGTATTTAATCACAGTTTCTAATTCAAATGCAGAAGAAAGAACAAGAACTTTGGATGAAGTAAAAGAGCAAGTTAAGGCTACTGTACTACAAACAAATCAACAAAACAAATTTAAGGAATTAATAGAACAATACAAAACTGATTTGAATGTAGAAGTATTTGAAGATAGAATTTAATTAAAAAGTATTTAAACACTTAGGAAATTTTTCCTAAGTGTTTTTTATAAAAATTTTTCTAACGGTGTATAAAATTCCTAAAATAACAAATAATAATATTGAAATAAATTTATTTTAGGAGGCAAAAAATGAAAGCAACAGGTATTGTAAGAAGAATAGATGATTTAGGTAGAGTGGTTATTCCTAAAGAAATTAGAAGGACATTAAGAATAAGGGAAGGAGATCCACTAGAAATATTTACAGAAAGAGATGGAGGAGTTATTTTGAGAAAATATTCTCCTATAGGAGAATTGTCTGACTTTTCAAAGGAGTATTCTGAAAGTTTACATAAAGTAATAGGTAATATGGTCTTTATTACAGATCAGGATGAATTTATTTCTGCTTGTGGAAATGGCAGAGGAGATTATATAAACAGAAAAGTTAGTTCTGAATTAGAAGGTGTTATGCATGGTAGAAAAACTGTTATATTAAATGGAAAGAATAAAAAGGCAATTCCACTTCGTTATGATGATGATGAATCTGTAAATGAAAGATATTGTTCTCAGGTAATAGCACCTATTATTGCAGCCGGAGATTCTATTGGTACTATTATTATAGCTTCTAGTAACGAAGATGCTTCAGAATTAGGTGAAGTAGAATTAAAGTTAGCAGAGACAGCTGCAAATTTTTTAGGAAAGCAAATGGAACATTAATTTAGAATAATACCTCTGAATCTAAAATATTATGTTAGTAGGCATATAGATTTGGAGGTATTTATTAATGAAAAAACAGTCGTTGATAAAAGGAAGTTTGATTTTATCAATAACAGGTATATTTACACGAGCATTAGGTTTGTTTTTTAGATGGCCATTAATTATGCTTATAGGGGATGAAGGTATTGGATACTACCAAATGTCCTATCCCTTATATGTTTTTTTTATAGGTATAGCTTCAGGTGTACCAATTGCTATATCAAAAATTATATCTGAAAATAATGCATTAGAAGATGTAAATAGTAATTTCATAGTAATTAAAGAAGCATTTATTGCAATGATGATATTAAGTATTGGTACGTCACTTAGTTTGTTTTTTGGGGCTAAATATATAATAAAAATATTTAATTGGGATTTTAAAGCATATTATTCTTTGATTGGAATATCAATAGCACCAATAGTAGTATCAGCATTAACAATCTTTAGAGGTTTCTTTCAAGGGTATCAGAATATGACTCCATCAGCAATATCCCAAATAATTGAGCAAGTTGGAAGAGTTATTTTTGGTGTTGGGTTAGCAATAGCATTTTTGCCTTATGGAATAGAGTTTTCAGCAGGCGGTGCATCTTTTGGTGCTGTAGTAGGAGGTATTATTGCAGTAGTATATCTATTTATTAAATACATTAGGATTAAAAGAGAGAATAATATAGGAGAAATAAAAACAGATGCACATATACTAAATAAAATTTTAAATATTGCAATACCAATATCTCTAGGAACATCAGTATCTACAGCTATGAGTTTAATAGATTCTTTTTTAGTGCCACAAGGTTTGTTAAAAGCAGGATTTACATCCAAAGAAGCGACCATATTATATGCTCAATTAACAGGAAAAGCATCAGTGATAGTTAACATACCATTAACTATATCAATGGCTATCTGTATTTCTGTGATACCAATAATTGCAGAGGTTTTTTTATTAAAAAGATATGAAGAATTACAAAGAAAGGTTAATCTTATAATTAAATTAGCTATGATAATAGCGATTCCTTGCTACTTAGGATTGTTTTTTATGGCAGAGCCAATTATGAAAACAATATTTCCAGGAAAATATGAAGGATATTTAATATTAAAGTACTTATCAATTTCTATTCCGTTTATAATAATAACTCAGATAACAACATCAATTCTTCAGGGAATAGGTAGATATATAATACCAGTTATAAATTTATTAATTGGTTGTATGTTTAAAGCAATATTGACTATTATATTAGTGCCTAATATAAAGTTTAACATTTATGGAGCGGTAGCTTCTAGTATAATAGCATATATTATAGTTTCAGTAATAAATGTCATAATAGTTAGGAAAATTTTAAATATAAGGTTTGAATTAAAAAAAATATTTAAGATTTTATATTGTTCAATTATTATGATGATAATAGTTATTAAAACATATAATTTTATTATAACTAGAAATTACAGTAATACATTAGCTTGCTTAATATC
>JALENK010000052.1 GCA_022767515.1 Clostridium sp. | reverse complement strand
ATAGAATTGGTCAGAAAAATAAAATTGAAGTTATTAAAATGATTTCAAAAAATACTATTGAGGAAAAAATATTACATTTAAAACAAGAGAAAAACAATATTTTTACTAATCTTATAGAACAAAATGAATTAATAAATAAGGTTAATTCAAAATTATCAATGGAAGAGATAAATTATTTGCTATCTATTTAAGTTGATAAATATAATGGAGGATACATACCTTTAAAAATTTTAAGTTTAAAGGTTGTCCTCCTATTTTTATTTAGTTATGAATTGAGCCTTTGTTAAATATCAATTCCATTTACCATAGCTTGTTCATCATCATTGAGAGGAATGATGATGCATTTTTGACCATCTATAGTATCTGATTTAATTTGAGATACCTTTTCAGGATTTACATTTAGAATAACATCATACTTATCATCTTGCATTTCTTTTTCTTCAAATTCTTTTTTAGTCTTTTCAAGTTCTGTTTCAAGCTTAGTAATTTGGTTTTCAAGGCGTTTTTCTTTCTTTCTTTGAATATTTGCTTTTAGAGATTTTGTATCTAATAAGTGGTCAGCTATTGGAAGTTCACTTGAAAATTCATTAGTGTATGAATCCTGAATTTTTTGAGAAACCTCTTCAGATATGCCACTATCTGTTAATATTTCAGAAATAACATTGTTAGTAAGTATTATAGGCTCAGCATTAATATCACTTACAGCATTATGCTCCTCAATTACTGAATTAAGGCTATCTTGAATTTCTAGAAATAAATCATTTGATTCTTTTTCATCAGGAATAGCACTGCAGACGATTGAATGAAAGGCTTCTTTTTGTTCTGTAGCTGTTTGTCTTGAATAGCAGCCAAGGCCCTCTTCCATAAATTCAGGATGAGAATCCTTTGGGTTTTTAGTATAGTACATTAATGTATGAATATCACTGCTTCTATCTGAAAAAGCAGGATATACAAAGCCTATTGTTGGCATTTCAACAACCCAGTCTCTAGCACGAGTTCCAAATCTATTGTCATCTTGAATATATGAAAGACCAGGTTCAGATAAAGATACAGGACAAAGTGCACAAAGTACATATTCATATACTTCTTCAGATTCATCAATCTTAATATTATCTTTTGTTTTAGTTATTACATCATAAGCATCATGGAAAAGAAGTATAAGATAGTTTCCAGTGTATTTATAGCTATCGATAATCATATCATAAAGATTATCAAGAAGAGCATCGTTTTTTAATTCACTGCTTTTTAAAGCAATAAAGGATTGTTGCTTTTGACTCAATACACCATTTTCTTCTGGAAAACTAAGTTCTAATATGTTATTTCCTACTGTTCCAGATAAAACTTTCTTAGCTATTTCAAGATATTTAAAAAATTCTTCGTCTTCTAAGTTTAAGAAAGTTTCTTTTATTTTAACTACAATTTCTTTATCTGCATTTACATAACATCCACACATTTTTGTGAAAGAGCATTTGTCTTTGGTTAGACGTTTTTTTAGCTCCATAACATCTTTTTTTCTCATATAAATTCCTCACATTTCATATTTTAATAAGTAATATTTTAACACAAAAAAAGCTACCTTGCATTAGCAAGATAGCTTAAAATTACTTAATTAAATCAAGGAAAAGTTTATGCATCCTATTGTCGTCAGTTAATTCAGGATGAAATGCACAAGCTATTTGATTTTTGTATCTTACAGCAACTATTTTATCATCAACTGTTGCCAAAATTTCGACATCATCATTAGAAACAGCTTCAACATAAGGTGCTCTGATGAATTCTAGTGGGAAATTACCAATACCTTTTATTTCACCTTCATAATGGAAGCTTCCAAGTTGTCTTCCATAGGCATTTCTTTTTACTGTAACTGGTAAAGTTTGAAAATATCTCTTGTTATCATTTGCTATATTTTCAGAAAGAAGTATCATACCAGCACAAGTTGCAAAGACAGGGAGACCATTTTCTATTTTTTGTTTTAAGATGTCAAACATATCTAATTCTTTTAATAATTTGCCTTGAACAGTGCTTTCACCACCAGGAAGAATTAGTCCGTCAAAGTCTTGAAGCACATCTTCTTTTTTTCTAAGTTCAATAGTCTCTATTTCAAGGCTTTCTAAAACTTTTCTGTGTTCAATAAAAGCACCTTGGACAGCTAAAACTGCTACCTTCATATTATTTACCTCTTTCTGCCATTAAAATCTTGATTTCATTTTCATTGATTCCAACCATTGCTTCACCAAGTCCAGCGGAAAGTTCAGCTATCATCTTAGCATCAGTAAAGTTTGTTACAGCTTTTACTATAGCATTAGCACGCTTTTTAGGGTCTCCTGATTTGAATATTCCAGAACCAACAAATACTCCTTCTGCTCCAAGTTGCATCATAAGTGCAGCGTCAGCTGGAGTAGCAACACCACCTGCTGCAAAGTTAACTACAGGAAGTCTCTTATTATCATGAACATATTTAACTAATTCATAAGGAACTTCTAATTCTTTAGCAGCATTATATAATTCATCCTCTCTTAATGCAGATAATCTAGCTATTTCGCTATTCATAAGTCTCATATGTCTAACTGCTTGAACAATGTCACCAGTTCCAGGTTCACCCTTTGTACGAATCATAGAAGCTCCTTCATTTATTCTACGTAAAGCTTCACCTAAGTCCTTTGCACCACATACGAATGGTACCTTAAAGTCTCTCTTATTTATGTGGAATTTATCATCAGCAGGAGATAAAACTTCACTCTCATCTATATAGTCAATTTCTATAGCTTGAAGAATTTGTGCTTCAGCAAAGTGACCAATACGACATTTAGCCATAACTGGAATAGAAACTGCTTCTTGAATACCTCTAATCATTTCTGGGTCACTCATTCTTGAAACTCCACCAGCTGCTCTTATATCTGCTGGGATTCTTTCAAGTGCCATAACTGCACAAGCACCAGCTTCCTCTGCAATCTTTGCTTGTTCAGGAGTTGTAACATCCATTATAACTCCACCTTTTAGCATTTGAGCTAATTCTTTGTTTAATTCATATCTGTTACTCATTAATTTACACCTCATTTTTTATTTACATTCATTATGCTTTTTATTATAATTTAAACTGACCTTATTTCAATAGTCAAAAAAAATAAGGTCAGCATAGTCAAAAGAAAAGGTGGAATTACAAATGTTAACATATTCTTTTACAGATATAGGGTCAGATAGCCTTTATATGCATCTGTATAAATGTATAAAAAACGATATATTAGAGGGAAAACTCTGCTCTGGAACTAAACTTCCTTCAAAACGCAGTTTTGCAAAAAATCTGGCATTAAGTAATATAACTGTTGAAAATGCATATGCACAGCTTCAAGCTGAAGGATACATTTATTCTCTTCCTAGAAAGGGCTTTTTTGTTAGTGATATATCTAACTTAGAGAAGAGCTTGTCTAGGGAAGAAGCAATAAAACATATAGCTAGGAAGAATAATCTAGCTCAGAATATGGACCTTGTGAGTAATAAAGCTAATCCGGATTATTTTCCTTTTTCTATATGGACAAAGCTTATGAGGGAAGTAATTAATAAGAATGATGTTGAGCTTATGACTGTTTCTCCGGCAGGAGGAATTTTTGAACTTAGAAGTGCAATTTGTAATTATTTAAAAGAATTTAGGGATATGAATGTAAGGCCTGAGCAAGTAATAATAGGGGCTGGAACAGAGTATTTATATGGTCTTATAATACAGCTTTTAGGTTATGATAAGATATATGCTGTAGAAAATCCTGGATATAAGAAGATTGCAAAAGTCTATAATAGTAATAATGTAGAATGTAAGGTTGTATCTCTTAATAAAGAAGGGATAGATATAAAAAGGCTTGAAGAAATTGAAGCTGATGTTTTGCATATATCACCTTCACATCATTATCCTACAGGGATAGTTACATCAATTGGCAGAAGATATGAGGTGCTTGGCTGGGCCTCAAGAAAAGAAAGTAATTATATAATAGAGGATGATTATGATTCAGAATTTAGAATGACAGGTAAGCCTATACCAACACTTCAGAGTATTGATATGATTGAAAAGGTAATATATATGAATACTTTTACTAAGAGCCTATCTCCCACAATTCGTATAAGCTATATGGTTCTTCCATATAAACTTTTAGATAAATTTTATTCAAAGCTTGGTTTTTATTCATGCACAGTATCAAATTTTGAGCAGTATACATTAGCTAAATTTATAAATGAAGGATATTTTGAAAAGCACATAATTAGAATGAGGAATATCTATAGAAATTTGAGAGATAGAATCCTTGATGCAATTAAGAAAAGCAGACTTAATGATTATGTAAAAGTATCGGAGGAGGAGGCAGGTCTTCATTTTCTTTTGAATATAAAGACAGAGCTTTCAGACAAGGAATTAAAGGCTTTAGCAGAAAAAAGAGGAATAAATATTTCGTGTATATCGGAATATTATTTTGATGATAACATAAAAAATTTAGAACATACATTAATAATAAATTATTCTTCAATAAGAATTGAGGATATTGATAAAGTGATTAATATGCTTTTAGAATGTATTAAATAGATTAATGTGTTATTATAATATTATGGAAAATGTTTTCAAAATTATCTGATATTAGGGGAGAAAAGTATGAAAAAGAGAATAGTATCAATTATATCAGCAATAACAATAGGAGTATCTGTTATAGAAGCAATTAAGAAAAAGCCTAATGAAAAGTGTTATATTAATTTAGTAAAAGAGAAGAATATAGCTTTTTCTCCTTCTAGCAAAGAGATGGCTACATTCTCTTCATGGGGACCATCACCAGATTTAGAGCTTAGACCAGATGTTGTAGCATCTGGAGGAATTTAACAGATAAAGCAAACATATAAAAAGCCATAAATACTTGTTGATTTTTATAACTTTTATTAATAGAATAAAGTATAAGCATTATAAGGAGATTTTATAAAGTTATGAATATAAAGCCAAATCTTGATAGGATTACCATTGGTTATTGTAGAGTTTCAAGTAATAAACAAAAAGACGATTTGGAACGTCAAATAAAGAATATGAAATTGTACTTAACTGCAC
Organism: Clostridium sp.; assembly: GCA_022767515.1. Lineage (GTDB taxonomy): Bacteria > Bacillota > Clostridia > Clostridiales > Clostridiaceae > Clostridium. The sequence goes on along the minus strand of JALENK010000052.1, from coordinate 374 downwards.
AAGGAACAACTTTTGAGATTATTAGTGATATTGGTTCTGGAATCAATTATAAGAAAAAAGGATTGAAAGAATTGATTAAACGAATATCTCAGAACAAAGTCGAAAAGATTGTGGTTTTGTATAAAGATAGATTATTGAGATTTGGTTTTGAATTGGTTGAATATATTGCAAGTTTATATAATTGTGATATAGAAATAATTGATAGTACTGAAAAATCAGAACAACAAGAACTTGTTGAAGATTTAGTGCAAATAATAACTGTATTCAGTTGTAAATTACAAGGAAAACGTGCAAATAAAGCAAGAAAACTTGTTAAAGAACTTATAGAAGAAGGTGGTGAAGATGATGATAAAAACAATTCGAGTAATGTTAAT
>JALENK010000011.1 GCA_022767515.1 Clostridium sp. | reverse complement strand
GTTGGTTTTATCTCTGTTTTGTATGCTCTTTTCAACTTCTATATCCTCCTTGATTTCATTATTTACAATAATAAATTTAACTCCAAATTTATTAAGAAATTTTTCAAACCAGTCAAACCTAAATCGAACAAACCTATCTTTATGTGTAATAATTATTGTACTTATTTCATTAGTCATACATTCATATATTGTTTAAGAAATTCTACTTGATTTTTTAAATTATCTTTTGTGTTAGAAGTTGAAACTCTTGTATATTTAAATTTCCAGCATTATCCCATCTTTGCAATGTTAATACTGATACATTTAAAAGTTCTGCAAATTCTTTATGTTTATAATTTTTTCTCAAATATAATCAACTCAGATATATTATATAATATTGGATTATATTTGAGTATGTTTTTGATAACTATATAAATCCTCCTTTACTTCTTTAGCTCTTCTATCATATCTCTAAGCTGTGCAGCCCTCTCAAACTGCAAATTCTTAGCTGATTCCATCATTTCAGCTGTGTACTTTTTAATTAATGCACTCTTTTCCTTTTTATTTAAATTCTTCTTAACCTCTTTTGTTTCTTCTTCTACTGCTACCTTAGTTGCTTCTAGTACATTTCTTACATCTTTAATTATAGTTCTTGGAATGATATTATGCTCTTCATTATAGCTTTCTTGTATTTTTCTTCTTCTGTTAGTTTCCTTAATTGCCCTATCCATCGAACCTGTAATATTATCTGCATACATTATAACTTTACTCTCTGCATTTCTAGCCGCTCTTCCAATTGTTTGAACCAAAGATGTTTCTGACCTTAAAAATCCTTCCTTATCTGCATCTAAAATAGCTACCAACGCAACTTCTGGGATATCTAATCCCTCTCTTAAAAGGTTTATACCAACTAAAACATCATATTCTCCCATTCTTAAATCTTTAATTATACTCATTCTTTCCATAGTATCTATTGAAGAATGCATATATGTTGCCTTTATTCCTAGTTCAGTCAAATACTTTGTCAAATCCTCAGCCATTCTTTTAGTAAGTGTTGTAACCAATGTTCTAAACCCTTTACTCGTTGTTTCTTTTATTTCTTCATATAAATCATCAATCTGTCCCTTAACTGGTTTTATTATTATATTAGGATCTAATAATCCAGTTGGTCTTATTATTTGCTCTGCTACCTCTTTTGAATGTTCAAGTTCATATTCTGCTGGTGTAGCACTTACAAATACTACCTGATTTATTTTCTTTTCAAATTCTGAAAATTTAAGAGGTCTATTATCATATGCACAAGGTAGTCTGAACCCAAATTCAACCAATGTATCCTTTCTTGATCTGTCCCCTGCATACATAGCCTTAACTTGTGGAAGTGTAACATGACTCTCATCTATAAACATCAAATAATCATCTGGAAAATAATCTAATAATGTTTTTGGTGGCTCACCTGGAGCTCTATTATCAAATATTCTCGAATAATTTTCTATTCCGCTACAGTATCCCATCTCTCTTATCATTTCTATATCATAATTAGTTCTTTGTCTTAACCTTTGTGCTTCTAATAATTTATCTTGAGAGTTAAGCACTCTAAGTCTATCCTCTAGTTCATCCTCTATCACTTTTATAGATTTCTCTAAAATTTCTGGTGAAGTTGCAAAGTGAGAGGCTGGAGTAATAGCTACATGATTTCTATCTCCAATAATATTTCCGGTCAAAACATCAAACTCTCTAATTCTATCTATCTCATCACCAAAAAATTCTATTCTAAATCCTACGCTTGAAGATGATGCAGGAATAATATCTAAAGAATCTCCTCTTACTCTAAACGTTCCTCTTGAAAAATCAATATCATTTCTCTCATATTGTATTTCTATTAATTTTTTAATAATTTCATCTCTTTCTTTTTGCATCCCACATCTAAGACTTAGAGTTAACTTTTTATACTCATCAGGATTTCCTAATCCATATATACAAGATACCGAAGCCACTATAATTACATCTCTTCTTTCAAAAAGAGCTGACGTTGCAGAATGTCTAAACTTATCTATTTCTTCATTTATTGAAGCATCTTTTTCAATAAATGTATCAGTTTGAGGTACATATGCTTCTGGTTGATAATAATCGTAATAGGATACAAAATATTCTACAATATTATTAGGAAAAAACTCCTTAAACTCTGAACATAGTTGTGCTGCTAATGTTTTATTATGTGCTAATACAATTGTTGGTTTATTGACTTTTTCTATTATATTAGCCATTGTAAAAGTTTTTCCCGAACCAGTTACACCTAATAGTGTCTGAAATTTATTATTATTCTGAATAGAATCAACCAACTTTTTTATTGCCTGAGGTTGATCTCCTGTCGGTTTATACTTTGAACTTATTTTCAAATCTCCCATTTATACTTCACCACCACTACGAACTTATATTCGTATATATTTTACTCCCTATCTATATTATGGTCAATAATCTTATAAAATATAATAGAACGAAGTAAACTTTACCCCGTTCTATTGCTCGATATCATCTTTAATTTTATGTAATACTTCTGAAAATTGCATTTCTTTTTTAATGTTTTTAGGAACTAACAATATCCTAAAACCATTTTCATGCTTTTCTGTAATAGTTATATCTTTAATTTGTCCAGAAATAGTCTTTATCTTTATCTTTAAAGAGTTAAAATTACTTCTTGCTATTTTATATATTTCCTCTTCAGACTTAACTTCTACTTCATCTATACTAACAATCTTATCTCCAGCTCTTACTCCTAATTCATCAAACTGTGACTTAGGAACCACCTCTAATATGGAAATTCCTTCATCATCACTAACAAAAATGCTCTCTCTTCTGCTTTCAAATATTCTTTGCACTACAAGCATTACTTCATGAAGAATTGGTGTGAAAATAACTGATACTATTTCCCAGATAGGTCCAAGCTGTGCAATATTCCCTATACAAATTATTATTATTCCATATACTAAAATAAAAATACCTGAGGAACGTTTCTTTTCTTTTTTAGTCCTAGAAAAAGTAACTGAAGAATAACCTATAATACCAAAGAATGTTTGAATTCCTATAAGCATAGTAGCTATAATTGTAGAAACATAATTCGTATTCATTAAAGGCCACCAATCTGGAGTAGCTATTGTTTCACCATTTCCTGTCATGCTAACATCTATAGCTTTTATAGCTATCATAATCGCAATAGGAAGTATCCAGCTTCTATTTAAGGTATATCCTCCTCTTATCTTATCTTCGTTTTTTGAAAATACTGGTATCGCACCTCTATCTCCATCAAAAAAGACCAAAAATGCTTCAACAATATGCATTATACCGATAAATGACAATAAACACATAATATCTATATGAAATGCTCCCTCATTATTTAAGATATATTGAGTAATTATACTAATAATTCCCAAAACTGCTCCTGAGTAAGAAAAACATATAAATCTTGGTTTTATAAAGTTTAATAGTATTGATATTATAAATAATGCGAATATACTTGTTACATTTGTAAATACAACTCCAACAAAACTCATAAGTACACTTGCTATCAAACCTACAAATATTCCTAAAACAATTTGAGAAATTGTCATCTCTAATGCTGAATTTATTTCTTCTCCAATTATTAATTTTTGCATTATTGCTATTTTTTTATTTCTTGAATAAAATAAAAATCCTAATACAAACATCATAATTATTGTAGTAGGATTTGTTACAGCACTTGCAAGTGCTGTAACTGTATAATTAAATAACTCCATTATTAAGCTCCTATTTTTTCTTTCATCAACTCTAAGGCTTTTTGATATTGGGTATCAATATCTTTGCTATATTGCTGCTTCAAAACACTATCTGGAATTTCAACCTTATAATCTGGTTCGATTCCTTTTTTATGAATATTTTCACCACTTGGACTATAATATTTAGATACTGTTAACTTTAAAGCTCCATTTTTACTAGGAAGTACAAAAGGCAACTGTACAATTCCTTTTCCAAAACTTGTAACACCAACTGTAGTAACTAAATCATAATCCTTTAATGCACCTGTTAATATCTCAGATGCACTTGCTGTTCCTTCATCAATCAAAATAATTACTGGCACATCTATTAGGTCTTCTCCCTTAGACTTATATTCCTTTTTATAATTGTATTTATCTAAAGTATATGTTATTACCTTATCCTTTGGAATAAAACGAGAAGCAATATCTACTGCTTGAGTAACATATCCACCACCATTCTCTCTAAGGTCCAAAATCAACCCCTTCATTCCCTTATCTCTAAGATTATTTACATTTGTATTAAATTGCTCTGCGCTATGAGATTCAAAATTCTTTAATCTCAAATAACCAATATTTCCTTCAAGCATTTCAGAATCTACTGATTCAGTAATTACCTTTCTTCTTTGAACATCATAATTTGTATCTTTTCCATCTCTTGTTACTGTTACTTTTAATTTCTTCTCTTCTTCTCCTGTAAGCAAGGATACGGCCTTATCCATATCCTTCTCAATTATTTGTCCATCAACCACCTTTATGATATCTCCTGGTTCTATACCTGCTTCTTCAGCACCACCACCAGGTATCAATCCAACTACCAATATTCCTTTATCTATTTGACTTATATTTACTCCAATTCCAATAAATTCGCCTGATGTTGATCTTAAATATTTCTTGTATTCATCATTAGTCATATAAGCAGAATATGGATCATCTAATGATTGAACCATTCCCTTTATTGCTCCGGTTACTAACTCTTTAGAGTCTATTTCTCCATCATAAAGCTGATCTATCTTTTTTCTTGCTTCAAACAAAGTATCAAACTCTGAATACTCTCTAGCTTCTGATATTATATATCTTTCCTTTTCATTCCCTATAATTAATCCAAATTTAGTAGAAATATTGCCAAGTATGAAACATCCAATCATAACACAAACTACCAGTAATATCCTAATAATTAATTTTAATAAATTCTTGTTATCACCTTGTAAATTAAGCATTTAAAAGACTCCTTACTATGAATATTATACCTTTAAAAATCTTCTGATTGCTAATATACTTGCTACTGCACCTATAACTACTCCACATAACATAAATATCCACAATAATGTACTAAAAACATATGTTGCAGGTATAAATGAAGTTAACATCATAGTTATTGAGCCTGTAAGATAATTAAATACTGCTTTATATATGAAGAATAAAACTATTGCTGCAAGTACTGCTCCTGATAATCCGATTACTATACCTTCTATTATAAACGGCCACCTTATAAACCAATCTGTCGCTCCAACAAATTTCATTATTCCTATTTCTTTTCTTCTTGAATATACTGTTAACCTTGTAGTATTCATTATTAAAAATACTGAGACTGCTATCAATACTATAAATAATATAATTCCTACCCATCTTATTCCACTAATTACATTCTGCATAGTATCAATCATATCTTGTTGATTATCAATACTTTCTACTCCAGGTAAATCCTTTAATGCGTCTATTATTCCTTGTATCTTACTTGTATCTTTTATTTTTACTATATAAGATGCAGGAAACGGATTACTGTCAAGCGTATATCCCTTTAAAAAATTCGGATTGTTTTCCATAACCTTATTATAAGCATCTTCCTTTGACTCATAAGTTACTTCAGATACACCATCTTGTTCTCTAATCTTAACTTGTAATTCTCTCTCTTGAGTTAACTTTATATCTTTTGTTAAAAATACTTTAATCTCTATTTTATCTTGTACTCCTTCTATTGCAAGCCCTGCATTTTGAGCTATTAACAAAAATGCTCCAAGTACAACAAATGTTATAAAAACTGTTATTATTGATGCTATGCAAATAGTTCTATTTCTCTTTAAACTTTTAAAAGCATCTCCTATCAAATAATTTACTGTATTAATTTTCATCTTCGTACATACCTCTCTTTTCATCTCTAACTATACGACCACCTTCGATAGCTATAACTCTCTTTTTCATACTATCAACTATTTCTTTAGCATGTGTTGCCATAACTATAGTTGTTCCTGATTTATTAATATCAACTAATAAATCCATTATTTCTTTTGCTGTCTCAGGGTCCAAGTTTCCTGTAGGCTCGTCTGCAATTAATACTGATGGATTATTTACAATTGCTCTTGCTAGTGAAACTCTTTGCTGCTCTCCACCAGATAGTTCATTTGGAAACATTTTATATTTATGAGAAAGACCTACTAGTGATAATACCATAGGCACTCTTCTTCTTATATCCTTAGGTGATGCTTCTATTATTTTCATTGCAAAGGCAACATTTTCATAAACATTTAAAGTAGGAATTAATCTAAAGTCTTGAAACACCATACCAATTTTTCTTCTGTAATAAGGTATTTGTTTTCTTGTAACCTTATCCAATTTATTTTTTCCTACAGTAATAGTCCCTGTTGAAGGCTCAACCTCCTTCAATAACATTCTTATAAAAGTAGACTTTCCAGAACCAGAAGGTCCAACTAAAAATACAAATTCTCCTTTATCTATTTCAACATCTACATTAGAAAGTGCTTTTACGTTATTTTCATATAACTTTGACACATTTTCAAATTTTATCATCATAACACCGTTACTGAAAACTTATAAAAATCTATAAAAATTTATAAAATCTTATGTTTCATTCCTTTTTCAACGTATCTGCTTTGATAATAGAAAATCTATTACTACTAACATTTGATATAATACTCCAAAGGCGTAAATTCCCGACTAACGTATCGGTACATATCAATAGTGTTATTTAGTTAACTAAGCTATTGATTTACCATAGTTGTATAAATTTATACTTGCATTCTTATCTCTGTCAATTACAGCATTGCATTTATCACATTTATAAATTCTATCACTGAGTTTTAAGTCTTTATTTACTGCTTTGCAACATGAACATATTTTACTGCTTGCATAGAATCTATCTGCAATTATGAATTTAATATTATTCCATGAGCTCTTATATTCTATTTGTCTATAAAATTCATAAAAGCATTGCTCTGCTACAGCTTTTGATAAGTGCTTATTCTTCATCATACCTTTTACATTTAAATCTTCTAAAACAATAAACTTTGGTTTTCGGTTTACTATTTCAGTAGTTATCTGATGTAAATAATTATGGCGAATATCTGTTAATCGGTGATTAAGTTTTAATAATTTCTTTTCTATCTTTATAATGTTACTTGTTTTGCAGTAACTATCTCCTTTCTTATTTATTAGATATTTTCTTGATATCTTACGTTGTAACCTACGCTTTTTCTTTTTTAATTTTCTTATTTTTTGTATTTTATTTATGTTTTTATAAGGCTTAGCAATATCACTACATATTGCTAAATCCTTAATTCCCAAATCTATTCCTAGACCGTCATTAACTGGTATTTCTGTATTATCATCACATTCAATACCAACACTAATCCACCAGTTGATACCATCAAATGTTATTCTAGGGTTAATACATTTACTATCTATAGGTATTCTATTTCTTTCAGCAAGCCTTATCCAGTTAAGCTTCTGTTTATTTTTCTTTCTGCTTAATGTTATTTTTTCAAGTTTGACAGTTTTATCTGTAAACTGAATTTTATCAGTATCCATATAAAAACTTGGTTTAGACTTTCTTTTGCTTTTAAATTTAGGAAAGGCTGATTGCCCTTTAAAAAATCTCTTATAGGCTAAACAAGCATCTTTTATTGCTTGTTTAGTTATATTATTAGAATAATCATTAAGCCATTTATATTCTTCTGTAGATTTTAATTTAGTGAATTCTTTTCTTAAATCATAATCAGATAAAAAAGTGCCGCCGTTTTTATAATTTTCCTGTTCTCTGGAGAGTGTCCAGTTATAAGCAAAACGGGCTACGCCTGCCGATTGAAATAATTTAGACTTTTGCTTATTATTTGGAATCAGCATTATCTTTAATGTCTTTATCATACTCAATCAACTCCTTAATCATCTTTTTAGCTTTGTTTGCTCTTTCACCTTGAAGTCTGCAACTAAAATACAGTTACTATCTGAACTAAATCTTCAACTAATTCTTGTTGCTCCTTTTTTTCAGTATTATCTATTATTTCAATAGTTTAACATTTTCTATTTGTCTTTTAAGGTCATCTTTCTGCTTATGTGAACTAACTCTACAATATCCTATTATTTTTTTATTTATCTGCTTTTCTGATTTTAAACCTAAAAAATGATTAAGTTGTTCTTGAGAATAATATCTTGTTCCACCTTGTGTTACATGAGATGGCTTTAATATATTTTTCTTATCCCAGTTCCTAAGAGTTTGAATAGTCTTTCCTATTCTGTTTGCAAATTCTCCTATTGAGTAATATTTCACAACTTATCACCTCAATAAGATTATATCATAAATAAAAATATATTTTTATATATTTTTACAGATTATTTTTAACTGTTAAAAGCCCTCCCTAAATAACATTTATTCTTGAAAACGATATCATTAACAATATATTACAACACTTTTTCTGATTTTTCAACATTAAAAGAGCTAAATAATATCTATTTAACTCTTTTAGCAATAATAAATATATTGATTTTTTATACCTTAAATTATTTAAGTGCTCGCATTGAATTAATTACTGCTATTACTGTAACTCCTACATCTGCAAATACACCTTCCCACATTGTTGCTACACCTATTGTACTTAATGATAACACGCCTATTTTCACAACTAATGCAAAAATAATATTTTGCCATAATATTCTATTTGTTTTTATTGATACTTTTATAGCATCAACTATTGAAGATATTTTATCTTTCATTAGTACTACATCAGCTGCTTCTATAGCTGCATCTGAACCTAGTGCCCCCATTGCAAACCCTATATCTGCTCTTGCAAGTACTGGTGCATCATTAATACCATCACCAACAAATGCTACCTTTTCTCCATTATTTATTAGTTGCTCTATCTTTTCTACCTTTTGGTCTGGTAAAAGTTCTGAATATACCAAATCTATGTCTAATTCCTTAGCCACTTTATCTGCAGCTGATTTATTGTCTCCTGTAAGCATTACTAATTTTTTAATTCCATTATCCTTTAACAATTTTAATGATTTTTTAGAATCTTCTTTTATTTCATCTGCAATTAATATATATCCCTTATATTTATTATCAATTGCTACATGAACAACGCTACCAACCTTTTCTGATCTATCGTAATCAATATTATTACTACTCATTAATTTATTATTTCCTGCTAAAACTATACTTTCTTTTATTTTTACTTTAACACCATTTCCACTAATCTCTTGATAATCAGATATTTCATTTTTATCAATTTCTTTTCCGTATTCTTTAACTATTGATTGTGCAATAGGATGACTTGAAAATACTTCTGCAAATGCAGCTACTTTCAATAATTCATTTTTATCAATATTAACTGGATTAATTTCTTGAACTTTAAATATACCTTTTGTAAGAGTTCCTGTTTTATCAAACACCAATGTTTCTATATTTTTTAATGTTTCAAGATAATTTCCACCCTTAATTAACACACCTTTTTTTGAAGCTGAACCTATTCCAGCAAACAATCCTAAAGGTACTGAAATAACAAATGCACATGGACAAGAAACTACCAAAAATATGCAAGCTCTGTACAACCACTGTGAAAATGTTGCATTGCTTATAACTAGTGGAGGAATTACTGCTAATAAGATTGCTGCAACAACTACCATTGGTGTATAAACCCTGGCAAACTTTGTAATAAACTTCTCTGTAGGCGCTTTTTTACTACTTGCATTTTCAACTAACTCTAATATTCTAGATACAGTTGATTCACCATATTCTTTAGTAACTTTTATTTTTATTACTCCTACTAAATTTATAAATCCTGATAAAACTTCACTATTCTCTTCTTGATTTCTAGGAATAGATTCTCCAGTTAAAGCTGATGTATCAAAACTTGTGCTACCTTCTATAATAATTCCATCTAAAGGTACTCTTTCTCCTGGTTTTACAATAATGATATCTCCTTTTTTTATATCTTCTGGCAAAACCTTTTTTTCTTCATTATTTACAAATAAATTAGCATATTCAGCCTTTAAATCCAATAAAGAAGAAATAGATTTTCTTGACTTATTTACAGCATAGCTTTCAAACATTTCACCAATATTATAGAAAATCATAACAGCAACTGCTTCTGGATATTCTTTAACAACAAAAGCTCCTAAAGTTGCAATAGTCATTAAGAAATTTTCATCAAATACTTGACCTTTTAGTATATTCTTAGCAGCTGTTATAATAACTTCATAACCAACAATAAGATAACTAATAATAAATAGAATTAGACTATAACTTTTATCTTCTCCTAAAATAAGAGCTAAAGCATAAATTATTATTCCTATTATTAATAAA
>JALENK010000092.1 GCA_022767515.1 Clostridium sp. | reverse complement strand
ATAGTCCTTCTAATATTTATTAAATCTTCTTTTATTGCTTTAGCTTGATTGATAATTTCGTTCATAGACTCACCTCTTGATATATTTTATACTTTATTAAGATTGAATTACTAAATTGTCTTATATCTTTCAGGCTTATGTAATTTTTTCACAATTCCATCTTTTATAGCTCTATTTAACCAATCACTTGCCTGCTTCTTATTAACATTAAATTTTTCTTTAAATTCATTCAATGATAATCCAACCCTTAATGACTCTTTAATTTTATCTAAAATTATTTCATATACATCATAGTTATCTTCATCATTAGATTCTTCTTCATTTATAATATTCTCTTCTTTATTATTAACATTATTAGATTTATTATTTACTAATGATAATAAATCTCCTTGATAATATGTTTGTTCTAATTCATTATGTTGAGTTATATAATTTTCAAATTGAGTTTCTAATTTATTCGCTTCCATTTTCACAGCGCCTAACTTAATTAATTCTTTATTGCCTTTAGGAATATTTTCCTCATATCTAACAACTACAGGCACCCAACTATTTTTAATATTTTCTGTTGCACCTGCCCATGTTCCACCCTTATTATAATCAGATGAAACTACAACTGTTGTTTTTGATAAACAATAAATGTATTTATTTCTATTCATAGCATGATATACTGTAAAACCACTTTTAGGGCTAATTGCACTCATAAGAAGTAACTTTTTATTCATTATAGCTTCCCTTATATCCTTTTTCTTAACTTTATTTATCATACTGTCAGCAATAAATGAAACAACCCTACCACCATTTAAGATAACTTCTTCTTGTGATACACTGTCACAACCTTTTGCTCCACCAGAAACCAATGAATAACCTTCTTGCACTATTTTTTTTGCTATATTTTTTGTAAATTCTAGACCATAAGAATCAATGTTTCTTGAACCTACTACTCCTATCAACTTATCTTTTAATATAGAAATATCACCACAGTAATAAAGTACTGGTGGACATTTATCTTTAAGCTTTTCCTTTAATATTTTAGGAAATACTTCATCCGCTCTTGTCATTACATTAATTCCTATGTCATTTAACATCCCTAATTCAAATGCTAATTGACCTGATTTGGTTAATAATGTTGTTATTCTTTCACATTCACTTTCTTGTAACAATAACTTTTCCTTTAATTCACTTTTAGACAAATCAAACAAATTAGCTGGTCTCTTTATGCTAGAATTTAGTATAATTTTAGCTAGTTTGCTCCATTCTATTTCTGTAAACGGCTTTACTTTATCAATTTTACTGTTTATTGCTAAGTTACTACACAGTAGTATAATAGCCAAACTGTCTTTACTTAAACTATCCTTAATCATATCTATTCTTCTCCTCCATTTTTAGCTGTGGATGCTAGTGCATATGGATATACCTTTATTGCTCCATTTTGCTTAAGTAATGAACCACATGCCGTTAATGTCCAACCTGAATCTACCATATCATCTATCAACAAAACATTTCCATAATTCATTTCTTTTATAACTTTAAAAGCATTATATGCATTTTTAGCCTGCATATTTGAATTTTCCATAGTCTTTTGTTGCACTGTTTCTTTTGGTTTTATTATAACATCAATAAACTTAGTATTTAATTTTTGTGCTACTCTTTTAGCAAACGACTTTACAAGTTCTGGTCTTCTTAAAGACGGTACAGCTATTACATAATCAATACTTTCTAGTTCATCCCATTTTTTATTTATTAGTTCTACTGTAGCATCAACAAGTTCATCCCTAAAATACCCATTTTTATACTTATCATCTTTTATCATCATTCCATATCCAAAGTCCCCATAATCAGCTAAAATTCTTCCAACTTCATTTTGTTCTTCTAATGGTATTTTCTTAATTTTTTCTCCAATAACACCTGAAGGCCATTGCTTTCTTACTTTTATCTTTATAATTCTATCTTTAATAAAATTTTCAGCCTTTAATGCATCTTCTTCTTTTACTAAAGAAGAAAAATATTCTTTCTTTATGCAATTACAACATTTTCCACACCTTTTTAAAGTATTATCATCTAATTCATTTGCCAAAAACTTCATATAACAATCTTTTGTATTAGAATATTCACCCATAAGCTCTAGTTCTTTATATCTAGTTTCAAGTATTTCTTGAACTTTAAAATTGTTATAATTATATTTATTAGTTGTTCTAAAATATTTCGAACCATTTTTTACTACAATCTTATTTAAATCTAATAGAGAAATACACTTTTTTATACCTGTATTTGTCATATTTATAACTTTTTTTAAATCATTTAAAGTAACTCCAAAATCACTATTTTCAATTACTTTCAATACTTCTTCTAATTGTTCTTTAGTTGGAAAAGCATTATTAATAAAATATTCTGCAATAGAAACATCTTCATCACCTATTAATAATATAGCATAAGCTTCATCTAACTTTCTTCCTGCCCGTTACTGAAAACTTATAAAAGTTTATAAAAAATATATAAAACTTTAGGTTTCATTCCTTTTTCAACGTATCTGCTTTGATAATAGAAAATCTATTACTACTAACATTTGATATAATACTCAAAAGGCGTAAATTCACGACTAACGTATCGGTACATATCAATAGTGTTGTTTAGTTAACTAAGCTATTGATTTACCA
>JALENK010000108.1 GCA_022767515.1 Clostridium sp. | reverse complement strand
GTTGTGATGGCTGGTGCCTTACCAAATCCCATCTTTCTCATAAAGCCTCTTTCTTTATAAATCTTTTTTGCTTCTGCAAATGCCTTTTTTAATAATTCCTCATCGAATTCATATTCGTCTACAAATTTATAATCCTTGTTTTCCATTTTTTATCATCCTTTCTTTTTCGACAATTTTTATTTTTTGTCATTTGATGATGTTATAATAAACCTTGTAATCTGTGAATTCAATAGATTAAAGCTATTTGTCAATTATAATACAATGACAAAAAAGTGACATTATATATTTTATATAACTTACATAATTCGACTTTTTTAAATTTGTATTTCATGTTATACTCTTTATATATCAAAGATGATAGATATCTCTCTAACATACATAGAGAGTACTTTCTATTGTCTTTTTTTTATTAATAAAAAGACTGGAGGATTAATTATGAAAAAAAAATCACTTTCTACACTTGGATATATTATGGAAGCTCTAAATATCCCAACTGTTTCTATGTCTCGCTCTATTCATGTTGATGCTAGTTTAATAAGCAAGTGGAAAACTGGCGACCGTAATATTTCTCCAAAATCAATATATTTTGAAGATGTTATTGATTTTATTATGCAAGAAAGCACTAATACCATCCACCAAAATCTTAAAAATATATTAATTAATTTATATCCTCATGAAAAAATCGAAGATGAAAAACAAATTGAAAATTTACTTAGACAAGCACTTTCTAATTCTAAAAATATAGATTCAACAACAAAATTAGCCTCTAATAAAAACAATATTATATCAGCTATAGCTTTTCAAGATAACCATGGTCGTAGAGAGGCTATCTCAAAACTTCTAGATTACGCAGAATCTATGACAGTTCCTGGAGAGATTCTTTTTGTAGAGCATGAAGAATTTTATTGGCTTCTTGAAGATGAAAATTATGCTAAAGGGTTTGTTAATCGTATAGAAAATCTTATTCATAAAGGATTCCATGCTGTATTTATTATTTACTACTCAGCCTATAAGGATCAACTAGTAAAACTTTTTGATATATGTAGTCCCTTAATTTTTCACCGTAATATAGATTGGTATTACTACGAATACTATGATGAAACATCTATTAATTTTTCTTTTTTTATTTTAAATAATGCTTTATCATTACTTGGCTTTTCAGCAAATTCATTAACTTCATCAACTATAGCTTTTACAAATACCGATATTGTAATACAACATGAGCTTATGGCAAGACATCTTATAGACTATTGCCAGCCATTCTTTTCTAATTTTAAATTAAATGATGTTACTGAATTACTTACAGATATATCACAATTTAGAAAAATGGGACCATTATATTCATATCTTCCTGCACCTATTTTTCTTATTTCTGAAGAAAGTACCTTATGTGAAATTTTAAAACATCAGGTAGATTACAAAGTTATAGAAAAATGTTTAAATTTGAATAAACTTTTTAAAAAAGTTATATATCCAAATGATTCTACAAAAAAAGAAACATTTATATATATTTTTCAATATGAAGAATTACTTCATCGAGCATCCCAATATACTTTTGTAAGCACTAGTTTAAGTATTGCTTGTGAAAAAACTATTTTAATAACTGCTCAACAATATGCTAATAAATTACGTTATCTTGCAAAAATTTTACTAGAATATGATAATATCGATATTGTACTTGTATCAAAAAAAGATCAAGTATCTCTTCCCAATATAAATTGTTGGTGCAAAAAAGATATTTGGATGGCACAAATGAATACCAATGGTTTACGTCTAAGTAGCGAATTTACAATCGTAAATGCTGCTTCAACAAAATGGGAACGTTGTATTAGAGCTATTCCATCTCAAAGAAAAGAAAAACAACCCGTTAGCCAGTTTTTATTAGAATTAGCAGACAAATGTGAAAATATAAAACCTTAAAAAATGAGCATCCTAAAAAATTTAGAATGCTCTTCAGAATTAAGTTGCCATTTAATTCCTATAGTATTTATTATAACTAAATATTACTATTATATTCATTATATACCTACATTTTAGCTAAAAATATTAATTTTTTGTAAACAAAAAGGTGTATGTAAAACATACACCTCTAAATAAGCTATTGATTATTCAACAACGCTAACTTTCATTAAGTTTGTTGCACCAATCTTATCAACTGGTACTCCTGCAGCTAATACAACAGTGTCTCCAGCCTTAACATATCCTCTTTCCTTAGATATTTCAACTGATTTTTCCATCATTTCATCTGTTGAAGCCATCTTATCAGAAACTACTGGATATACTCCCCAAGAGAATACTAATTGCTTAGCAACTTTTTCACATGGTGTAATTGCAACGATTGGACATTCTGGTCTACATTGAGATAATCTCTTAGCAGTAGCACCACTTTGAGTTGATGAAATTATAGCAGCAGCCTTTAATTCACCAGCAGCATTACAAGCAGCTCTTGAAATAACTCCTGCGATTGCTGGGATATGATGCTTAGCTTTTGATTCAGCTGTATTATAAGCTAATTGAGATTCAGCCTTTTCAGCTATTCTAGCCATTGTTTGAACTGCTTCTACTGGATAGTCTCCATTAGCACTTTCACCAGATAACATAATTGCATCTGTTCCATCAAATATAGCATTAGCTACGTCTGAAACTTCTGCTCTTGTTGGTCTTGGGTTTCTTATCATAGAATCAAGCATTTGAGTAGCTGTTACAACTATCTTTCCTGCATTGTTACATTTTTCAATAATCATTTTTTGTACTCCAGGTACATTTTCTATTGGAATTTCAACACCAAGGTCTCCTCTAGCAACCATGATACCATCTGAAACTTCAAGGATTGAATCTATGTTATCAACACCTTCTTGGTTTTCAATCTTAGAGATTATTAAGATGTTCTCTCCACCATTTTCCTTTAATAACTTTCTGATAGCTAATACGTCTTCAGCCTTTCTTACAAATGAAGCAGCTACTGCTGAAACTCCCATTTCACAACCAAACTTTAAGTCTGATGCATCTTTTTCAGTTAATGCTGGTAATTTGATTGATACTCCTGGTACGTTAACTCCCTTATGAGTTCCAACAAATCCAGTGTTGTTAACTTCACACTTTATAGCATTTCCATCAATAGACTTAACTGTTAATCCTACTAAACCATCATCTATTAAGATTGTATTTCCTGGCTTAACGTCAGCTGCAAGTCCTGCATATGTTACTGAACACTTAGTAGTATCTCCTACTACATTTTCAGAACCTTCTCCGCAGTATATAGTAAATTCAGATCCTTTTTGTAATTCAACCTTCTTAGGTTCAAATTTACCAGTTCTTATTTCTGGTCCCTTAGTATCTAAAACTATAGCAATTTCCTTGTTGTACTTCTTTGCTAACTTCTTAACCATTTCAATTCTTCCACGGTGTTCTTCATGATCTCCATGTGAAAAGTTGTGTCTTGAAGCGTTCATTCCTGCTTCAATAATTTTTGATAAAGTTGCTTCGTCTTCACTAGCTGGTCCTATTGTACAGATCATCTTAGTTTTTCTCATTAATATTACACTCCTTCTTTGTTTTACTCTTAAGTATATTAAAATTTTTGTAATTAACTAAATTATGCTAATACTTTAGCGATACTGTATAATTCTTCATTAAATACTCTATCTAAAGCTAAAGCTTCATCAATATCTTGATCGATTATCTTATTATCCTTGATTCCTATAACTCTTGAAGTCTTACCTTCTAATAATACTTCAACAGCCTTAACACCCATTCTTGATGCTAATACTCTATCAAATACACTAGGACTTCCTCCTCTTTGGATATGTCCAAGTATAGTTGCTCTAGTTTCTATTCCTGTTACATCCTCAACTTCTTTAGCTAATTCATAAGCTCCACCTATTCCTTCAGCTAAGAATACTAAATTATGAGTCTTACCTTGAGATTTACCTTCCATAATTGTTCTGCATAACTCATCTTTGTTATATCCAACTTCTGGTATTAAAATTGATTCAGCTCCACTTGCAAGTCCTGCAAATATTGCTATATCTCCACAATTTCTTCCCATTACTTCAACTATTGAAACTCTTTCGTGGGAAGTAGAAGTGTCTCTAATCTTATTTACAGCATCAACTACAGTATTTAATGCAGTATCAAACCCTATTGTATAATCTGTGTAAGCTAGGTCATTATCAATTGTTCCTGGTAGACCTACAGTCTTAACTCCTAATTTTGATAAAAGCTTAGCCCCTGTGAAAGAACCGTCACCACCAATTACTACTAAAGCATCAACTCCATAAGCCTTAAGTATCTTTACAGCTCTCTTTCTTACTTCTTCTTGCTTGAATTCTACGCATCTTGCAGTTTTTAGAATTGTTCCTCCTCTTTGAACAATATCAGAAACTGAAGTTCTAGTTAAATTAACTAATTCACCATTAATTAATCCACTGTATCCTCTATTGATACCCATTACTTCTAATCCACTATCTAGAGCTTTTCTTGTTACAGCTCTAATAGCTGCGTTCATTCCTGGTGCATCTCCACCACTTGTTAATATAGCTATCTTTTTCATTATTTGTTCCTCCTTACACACCACCGGGATTAGCTATGTCCCATATATATATATAAATCGATTCACGTCTATTAATACCGATATATATTTTACATAAAAATCGCAAAATTTTCAATGGGAATAATTGATTTTTTTATATAAATTTAATTTTATTGTCTTAATATAATTATTTTATCCCTATATTCTTTATATTATTAATAATTTTTATAAATTTTTTAAGACCTTAATATTCTCTTCCCCATATTTTTCTTTCAAAATCTGCAATAACTCATCATTTAAAGTTACCCATTTTTCATTGCTTAACCTATAATTACTTTTATCTTTATTAACATAAACATAAATTGGAGTATTTCCTTTATAATTTTTAACTATTTCCTTTATTTCGACATTTAACCTTTGCATATCATCTTTGCTTTCAATTCTTATATATAGCTTGCTATTTTCAACCTTTTCTAAACCATCAATCGCTTCACAAATAATATTAGGTAATTCATCAACCTTAATGTTAACTCTACCTTTAATCCTAACAATACCATCTTGCTCTATCTTACTTTTAATTCGTTCATAGGTTTTAGGAAAAACAACAACTTCAATAACACCTGTCAAATCTTCTAGCTTTAAAAATGCCATCATAGTATTATTTCTAGTTATCTTTTGCTTTACCTCAGTTAATATTCCTCCTAAAATCACTTTGTCGCCATCATTTATTGTAGCCTCAACCCCTAAAGAAGCACTCTCACGCTCCTCCTGTATTATTTCATAAGAATTAAATATATCGCTTATTGTTACAGAGGTTTGCACACTTAAGCTTTTTTTATATTCATCTAATGGATGACCTGATATGTAAACTCCTGTCATTTCTTTTTCCATTGTCAAAATATATCTTTTATCAAACTCTTTTATTTCAGGATAACTAATTTTAGGGGCTTCAGTTTCTTGCCCTTCAATATCAAACAAACTCATTTGCCCATCTATATTTCTTTTTCTTTCGCTAAATATACCATCCATTACTTTTTCATATACAGCAAGTAGCCTAGACCTATAGATATTAAAACAATCAAATGCTCCTGACTTTATTAAATTTTCTACTGCTCTCTTATTAACAAAAGCTGTATCCACTTTTGTAACAAAATCTTGAAAAGAAATAAACTTGCCTTTATTCTCTCTAGTTTTTACTAAACTTTCAACAACATTAACCCCGACATTTTTTATTGCAGCAAGCCCAAACCTAATACTATCTTTCGATACTGTAAAACGAGAATAACTTTCATTTATATCAGGAGGTAAAACTTGTATCCCTTGCCTTTCAGCAAAATTTATATAATAGGCTATCTTATCACTATTTCCCATAACAGAATTAAGCATAGCAGCTGTCATTTCTACTGGATAATAATGCATTAAGTATGCTGTTTGATATCCTACAACGGCATAAGCAGCAGCATGACTTTTATTAAATGCATAAGAAGCAAAGTCCATCATAGAATCAAAAATTTTATTTCCAACTTCCTCTGAAACGCCATTTCTAATACATCCGGGCACTTCTATATCACCATTATCATTAACTATTCCATAGATAAAGTTTCTTCTTTCTTCTTCCATAACCTTATGCTTCTTTTTGGACATAGCCCTTCTAACCATATCACTTCTTCCCATAGAATATCCTGCAAGCTTTCTAACTATTTCCATAACTTGCTCCTGATATACCATTACCCCATAAGTTACATCTAATATATTTTCTAGCTTAGGGTCCATAAATTGAACCTTATCTGGATTGTTCTTGCACTCAACATATCTTGGTATTTCTGCCATAGGTCCTGGTCTATAAAGCGATATTCCAGCTATTATATCCTCTAATGTATCAGGTTTTAGTTCCTTCATAAATGATGTCATTCCAGCAGACTCTAACTGAAAGACTCCAGAAGTTTTACCTTCCCCAATCATTTTATAAACATTTTTATCTTCTAAATCAATTTTATCTAAATCAATGTCTATACCACGATTTTCTTTCACCATTTTAATAGCATCATTCATAACTGTTAATGTTCTAAGACCTAAAAAGTCCATTTTTAAAAGTCCAAGCTCTTCTAGTGTTGTCATTCCAAATTGAGTAACAATCATTTCATCATTTTTTTGAAGTGGTACATAATCTACAAGGGGTCTTGAAGCAATTACAACACCAGCTGCATGAGTAGAAGAATGTCTAGGAATTCCTTCTAAATCCCTACTGATATCAATTAAAGCCTTTATATCTTCATCTGTATCATATATTTCCTTTAACTCTGGATTTAATTCTAAAGCTTTATCTATTGTAATTCCAAGCACATTAGGTATCATCTTAGCTACCTTATCCACATCTGCATAACTATAATCCAAAGCTCTTCCTACATCTCTTATACAAACTCTAGGTGCCATTGTACCAAATGTTATAATTTGAGATACATTGTTTACTCCATACTTTTGAACAACATAATCAATTACTTCTTGTCTTCTTTCATAACAAAAATCAGAATCAATATCAGGCATACTTACTCTCTCAGGATTTAAAAATCTCTCAAAAATAAGTCCGTATTTAATTGGGTCAATTTTAGTAATTCCAAGTGTATAAGCTACGATAGAACCTGCAGCAGAACCTCTTCCTGGTCCTGTTGGTATTCCATTATCATAAGCAAATCTAATAAAATCCCATACTATCAAGAAATAGTCTACATATCCCATCTGCTTTATTATACCCAATTCATACTCTAATCTATCCACATATTCTTTTGCTTTTTCATCGTTATCCACAATTTTTTCAACTTTATCATATAAACTGTTATCAATTTCGCTTATCTCATTAAACACATCATATTTTTTCACTAATCCTATATAACATTTTTCCCTAAGATAATTATATGCCTCTACTCCTTCTGGCAAAGGAAACTTAGGAAGCTTAGACTCATGAAATTTATAATCAAAATTACATTCTTCTGCTATTTTAATAGTATTCTCTAGTGCTTCTGGGACATAAGAAAAAATATCCCACATTTCTTCTGCTGACTTAAGATAAAATGTTTCTGATGGATACCTCATTCTATTTCCATCATTAACAGTTTTTCCTGTTTGTATACATAATAATATATCATGTGATTTAGCATCTTTTTTTTCAACATAATGAATATCATTAGTTGCAACTAGTGGAATACCTAGTTCCTTAGCTAATTTTATATTTGCCTCATTAACTATCTTGTTTTCCTCTAGATTATGGTCTTGTAACTCTAAATAAAATCCATCCTTAAATATTTCCTTATAGAATAATGCTACTTTCCTGGCCTTAGCTTCATTACCCTTTAAAATATAATTTTGAACTTCTCCACCTAAACAAGCACTTAATGCAATAAGACCCTCACTATGCTTTTTCAAAAACTCATGGTCTACTCTAGGTTTATAATAAAATCCATCAATTGAAGCCTCCGATACTATTTTCATCAGGTTAGAATATCCAATTTCATTTTTAACAAGTAACACTAGATGATAAGTATGATTGTCCTTGTCTGGATTTTTAATATGCATAGACTTTTCTGCCACATAAATTTCACAGCCAAGTATAGGTTTTATCCCAGCTGCCTTTGCTTGTTTATAAAATTCCACACAACCATACATCACACCATGATCAGTTATCGCTATGCTTTCCATGCCTAATTCTTTAGCCTTTTTTATTATATTAGCAACCTTACCTGAACCATCTAACAAACTATATTCTGTATGTACATGAAGATGACAAAACTTTTTTTCTGGCAACCTTACCACCTCTACTCTCCTGATTTAAGTTCAGATGCAATTTTTTCTATTTTCCTAAGTCTATGATTAACTCCTGATTTACCAACTGGTGGGTCAAGCATCTCACCAAGCTCTTTTAAGGATTCATCTGGATAACTAAGTCTAAGCTCTGCTATCTCTCTAAGATTCTTAGGAAGTCTTTTTAATCCTATCTCTGATTGAATAAGCTTTATGCTCTCAACCTGTCTTACGGCAGCATTTACTGTCTTTGATAAATTGGCTGTTTCACAATTAACTAGTCTATTAACATTGTTTCTCATCTCTTTCATTATACGAATATTTTCTAATTCCAATAATGATGTATGAGCTCCCATTATATTTAATATATCAACAATCTGCTCCCCTTCTTTGATATATATGATATAGGAATTTTTTCTTTGAATCACTTTTGACTTTAATCCAAAAGAATTTATTAATTTGGAAAGACTCAAAGCATATTCTTCACTATGTGTAACAAATTCTAAATGATAATTTTTTTCAGGATTACTTATGCTTCCACCACCTAAAAATGCCCCTCTTATATAAGCCTTTTTAGTTTCTTCATCATTGACTACCTCATCACTTATTCCATAATCTAAATTTATTACGCCATCACTCTCTTTTAGTATATAAGTGTCCTTTAAAAGCTGTCTAACACCCATTTTTTCATCTATAACAACCATATACACGTTGTTTTTCTTTAATGAGGTACTCTTTTTAACCATAAGCTTTGAATGAATATTAAAATGTTCTTTTAATAATGTAAAAATCATTCTAGCACTAGCAGGATTTTCTGTTGTTATTTTAAAATTAAGCCCCTGTCCACTAAATCCTATTGTTCCTCCAACCTTCATAATAGCAGATAGTTCCGCTATTGCTTCACCTTTAGTTAAATCCGTATATCTCCCTATCTCTCCCTTTACTTTTGCTGAAAATGACATAATATTCTCCTTTAATTGTCTTTGTGATTCTTCTTTTCTTCAATTTCTCTCGCTCTTATACGTTGTGATAAATACATATATTCAATAATCTTCTTTTTATCATATTGTAATTTTTTCTCCATAATAACATCTACCAAAACTTCTGCTAACTTATCTGTGTTATGCTTTATATGTCCGTCCTTAATTTTAACTAAATCTGCTTCAATACACTTTGCATTTAATCCTTTAAGTTCTTTTTTATTTAATTTCACTAATTCTGAGCCCTCAGATTTATATTTTTCAATTAAATCCTCTGGAATAATTCCATTATTAGCTATAACAAAGTCTACAGAATCCTTTCCTGCATACTTTTTTAAGGTTTTAAGATGCATTGCAACATCAAACCCATCTGTTTCTCCTGGTTGCGTCATAATATTAGATACATATATCTTTAATGCGTTACTCTTACATACAGCATTTCCAATATTATTGATTAAAAAATTGGAAATTACACTGGTATAAAGACTTCCTGGACCTATAATTATGGCATCAGCTTCCTTAATAGCAATTAATGCCTCCTTCACTGGTTCAGCATCCTTAGGCTCTATCATTAATTTCTTTATTCTAGACTTCTGCTTTATTGCTTCATTAGGTATTTCTGATTCTCCTAATACTTTATTTCCATTTTCAAGCTCTGCTATTAATTGCATATCATCAAGCGTTACAGGCAATACCTTTCCTGTAACTGCTAAAACTGAACTCATCTTTTGTACAGCATCTTCAAAATTATCTGATATTCCATCCATTGCAGCTAAAAATAAGTTTCCAAAGCTTTGATTCTTAAGTCTTCCATTTGTAAATCTATACTGTAATAAATCTTCCATTATAGGTTCTGTATCTGCTAAAGCTAATATACAGTTTCTTATATCTCCTGGTGGCAATATTCCAAGGTCTTCTCTAAGAGCTCCAGACCCACCACCATTATCACCTACTGTTACTATTGCAGTAATATTAGATGTATAGTATTTAAGACCTCTAAGCATAGTTGATAATCCAGTTCCACCACCAATAACCACTATTTTAGGACCCTTTACTAATAATCTCTTCTCTCCAATAAGACTCTCTATCTTCCTACTATCTAATGATAGCTTTACATAACCAGTACTCATAAGCATAATTACAGATTTCATAACTTCAGTTACAGCAACATATATAACAAATATCCCTGTTAGATTTAAAAATAAATAGAATATTTTATAATACACATAATATGCTCTTTTATTTACTAATTCTGTAAATCCAAATGCAATAAGTAATATCCCAAGTAATCCAAATGCAATCCATCTTTTAACTTTTATTCCCGGCTTGAGCCAATCAGTTATTCTCATAGCTTTCTTGCTCCCTTATGAACATCCTCATCAATATCTCTATTCTCTAATTTTGATTGGAAATTTCTATTAATTAATCTCTTATTAATAGCATTTGCTATTGCTACAGAACGATGTCGCCCTCCTGTACAACCAATTGATAGAATTAATTGTCTTTTTCCCTCTTTTACATAATTAGGAATAAGATATGTTAGCATATCTTCAAGCTTATCTAAAAACTCAGTTGTTTCCTTTTGTCCTAACACATACTCCTCAACTTCAGAATCTAAACCTGAAAGCTTTTTAAGCTTAGGAATATAGAATGGATTTGGAATAAATCTAACATCAAAAACCAAATCTGAGTCAACTGGTATACCATATTTAAATCCAAAGCTTAACACAGTAATTGAAATTTGTTTATCAGTATCATCAAAATCTCCATAAATAGAATTTAATTTTTCTCTTAAATCCGCAATCTTATATTTTGATGTATCTATTATTATATCTGCTTTATCCTTTACTTCAGCTAATTTCTTTCTTTCAGAATTAATACCATTAATTATTCTACCCTCGTGAGCTAATGGATGGACTCTTCTTGATTCTTTAAATCTCTTAACTAGTATCTCATCTGTTGCATCTAGGAATAATATCTCATATTGGAAACCATTCCCTTTTAAGAATAGTAATGATTGAAATAAATCATTAAAAAATATTCCACCTCTTATATCTATGACCAAAGCAACTTTATCTATATTTCCTGAATTACATGCTTCAGCAAACTTAGGAATTAACTTCGGAGGTAAATTGTCAACACAAAAATACCCTAAGTCCTCTAAAGTTCTAGTTGTTTCTGTTTTACCAGCACCTGATAAACCTGTCACTATAATAAATCTCATATGTATCTCCTTAAATCCTTTATTATTATTATTATTATTATATATTACAAAAAAAGCCTGAATTAACAGACTTTCATTATTTTTCTTCTCCTATTATTCTGACCTCTGTTTCTAATTTAACACCGAATTTTTGCATAACTGTTTCCTGAACATGAGAAATAACATCTAAAACATCCTTTGCAGTTGCATTTCCTTTATTAATTACAAAACCTGAATGTTTCTCTGATACAGCTGCACCACCAATTGTAAACCCTTTTAATTCACAATCCTGAATCAGCTTTCCAGCAAAATATCCCTTAGGTCTTTTAAAAGTACTACCCGCTGAAGGATATTCAAGTGGTTGCTTTTCTTCTCTCCTAGCAGTCAAATCATCTATTGTACTCTTTATAGTTTCTTTATCACCATACTCTAAAGTAAATACAGCACTTAAAACTATATAACCTTGTTCCATTATATTAGATTTTCTATAATCAAAGCTTAACTGTTCTCTATCTAAAGTCTTTATATTGCCTTCTCTATCTAATACCTCAGCTTGAGTTATGACATTTTTGATTTCTCCATTATAAGCCCCTGCGTTCATAAAGACAGCTCCACCTACTGAACCTGGTATACCACAAGCAAATTCAAAACCAGTTAAGGAATTTTCTAATGCAAAATCTGAAACTTCTTTAAGTGAAACCCCACTACCAGCTTTAATTTTATTTTGAGATATCTCTAAAAAATTAATATTTGTAAGTTTAATAACAACCTCTCTAATACCGCCATCTCTGACTAATATATTTGAACCATTACCTAAAACAATAAATGGAATATTATTCTCATTACAAATTCTTACTGTTTCTTGTAATTGACTATATTCTTTTGGACATAACAAAACATCAGCAGTCCCCCCCACCTTAAATGAAGTATTCTGCTTCATATCCGCATTAAATTCAATTTCATCATCTTTATATATTTTATAAAATAACTCCTTGTATTTTAAAAACTGATTCATCTCTTATCTCCCAATTAATTTTTAATAAAAAAGCTCTATTTAATAGTATAATTTACTTTAGTCAATTATACAAGTGATATTTAAGTTTTGCTCCTCTCAAAATATGCCAAAACACTCTCTGCACTCTTTCTGTCCATAGTCTCTACCTTTATCAACTCGTCTAAAGTTGCATTTTTAATATTTTCTATGCCTCCAAAGTGCATTAAAAGAGCCCTCCTTCTCTTATCTCCTATATTAGGAATATCATCCAATACTGAATGTAATATCCTTTTATCTCTTAAGGATCTATGATATGTTATGGCAAATCTATGAACTTCGTCTTGAACCCTTGTAATAAACTGCATTAAATCTGAATTTCTCTTTATTAATATCTCTTGATTATTATAAATTATACCTCTTGTCGAGTGTTTATCATCTTTTACTAATCCACACACATCTATGCATATTCCAAGCTCACTCAGTACCTCTAAAGCAACATTTACCTGTCCTTTTCCACCATCCATCATAATTAAATCTGGAAAATTATAAAACTTCCCTTTAGATAATTCTAAATTACGTTCTTGTATTTCCCTTACTTCATCTAAGCCTCTCTTAAATCGCCTAGTAAGTATTTCCCTCATACTATTATAATCATCAGAGCCTTTAATCGTCTTTATTTTAAATCTTCGATAATCACTATTTTTAGGCTTTCCTTCCTCTATAACAATCATCGAACCTACTGAATCCACTCCTTGAATATTAGAAATATCATATGCTTCTATTCTCATTGGTATTTCATCTAAATCTAAGGCTTCTCTTAATTCCTCTAATGCTTTTCTATTCTTATTTTTATCTCTTAGTATCTTTTCTTTGAACTGCTCTAGTGTAATTTTCGCATTTTCTTTAACCAGCTCTAATATCTTCTTTTTATCTCCCTTTTGAGGAATTTTAATTTTAACCTTAGAACCACGCTTTATTGATAAAAAGGCTTCTAAATTTTCTATATCTTCTGCCTCTGGAATATAAATCACTTTAGCAACTTTAGCTGTACCACCATAATAATTTACTATAAACTGTGATATTATAGTTTCATCATTCTCAAAAGCAGTATTTTCTATTATAGTATGCTCTCTTCCTGAAATTTTTCCATCTCTAACAAAGAAAATCTGTACACAAGCATCCTTTTCATCTTTATAAATATTTATAAAATCTTCATCCGCCTCTGTTACACTGAAAATTTTTTGTTTTTCCCTTAAAGTTTCTATTGCAATTAATTTATCTCTAACAGATGCTGCCTTCTCAAATTCTAGCTTACTAGATAAGTCTTGCATCTCTTCTTTTAATAAATTAATGATATTATTATCTGTTCCTGATAAGATATCTATTACTTGCTGTATCATATTATGATATTCTTTTTTAGTAATATGCCCTCCACAAGGACCATTACACTTTTTTATATGATAATTTAAACATGGTCTAATTGGTTTCTGACCTTCGACTATATTCATTCTGCAAGTTCTTATAGGAAAAATCTTTTGAATTAAATTTATTGTTTCATAGACAGCAGATACATTTGTATATGGTCCAAAATACTTGCTACCATCTCTTACAAATTTTCGTGATATAAATAATCTTGGATAATCTTCTTTTATTGTTATTTTTATAAATGGATATGTCTTATCATCCTTTAATAAAATATTATATCTTGGACTATACTTTTTTATCAGATTACATTCTAATATTAATGCTTCCATCTCAGAATCTGTTACAATATACTCAAATTCTGAAATATTCTTAACCATTGCCTTAACTTTTTCCGAGTGATTTTTGGAATTTTGAAAATACTGTCTTACTCTATTCTTAAGTATTTTCGCTTTTCCAACATATATTATTTCCCCTAATGAATCCTTCATTAAATATACACCTGGTTTATCTGGCAATACCTTTAATTGATATTCAAAATCAAAAATAACTATCACTCCCTTCAGCATTATTCACTCAAAGCTGACCTTATCACTGTTGTTGCAATTGGTGCTGCTGATTGTGCTCCATATCCACCATTTTCAACTATTACTGCAACTGCTACCTTAGGATTGTTAGCAGGTGCAAAAGATATAAACCATGAATGTGGTGTTGCTAAGTTTCCATTCTTATCTAAATGGTCCGCAGTCCCTGTTTTACCAGCAGCATTTAATTGTTGCAATTCATATAATGATGAACTACTATTAACCATATTTACCATATAATCTTTAATAGTATTAGCATCCTCTTCATTCATAACAGTTGATAACTTTTTAGAATCTACTGTACTAACAATATTTCCTTTCATATCTGTAACCTTATTTACTAGCTTTGGTTGCATAAGTATTCCATCATTTGCAATTGTGCTAGCTACCATAGCCATTTGCATTGGTGTTGCTAAAACACTCCCTTGACCTATTCCTGATTGTGCAATCATTCCTACTTCATAATCCTTAAGCTCTGGAAACTTACTTATTGCAATTTGAGAATTCTGACAACCATTTATCTCTAATTGTTTGTTAAAACCAAATTTTTCTGCTGTCTTTTTTAATGTTTTATTTCCTAATTCACCTGAAATAGTTCCAAATACTACATTGCTAGATACTGTAAAGGCCTGTTTTAGGTTAATATTTCCCCAAGCTTCTCCTCCTGAATTAGATAAAGAATATGAATTATTAAACACTATTTTACCGTTATCTGTAAACACTCTTTCCTGTACACCATCAATATTTTGAAGAGCTGAAGTTGTTGTAACAGTTTTAAATGTTGAACCTGGTGGATATAATCCTCCAATAGCTCTATTTATCAAAGGACTATCTGTATATTTTCCTTCATTTGCAAGCTTCATTACATTATCCAAGTCATTAGGGTCATATGTAGGCTTTGATACCATTGCTAATATTTCACCAGTCTTAGGATTTAATGCTACTACCGCACCAACCTTATCACCAAGTGCATCATAGGCTGCCTTTTGAATATCCTTATCTAAAGTTGTATGAACCCCATTTCCTATTTTTTCTTCCTTTTTATTTCTATCCCTGAATAGTTCTGCCACCTTATTAAAACTAAAATCAGTAAAAAATTCTTTTAAGCTTACCTCTGCACTACTATATGATGTAAGTTCTTTATCATAAGCTGCTTCCAATCCAGTAAGTCCATATTTATTGTTAATATATCCTAATGTACTTGTGTACAAATCTCCATAGATATATGTTCTAGATTGAGTTAAAGTAGATTCTTTCTTAGTCTTGGTTAATACATTACCTTCCCTATCATATATCGGTCCACGCTCAATCTCATTTCTTCTAGCCCATATCCTTCTATTTCCTTCTTTTTCTGCAATACTATTTGCTTGAAATGTTTGAAAATATGCAATATAAGTTATTAGAGCTACAAATAGTAACAGAAATACAAACATTATATTTTTTACACTATTTCTGAAATTATCCATAATAAACTAGCCCTCCTCAGAAATTTTTTGAAGTATTCCAAGCATAAAAAATGTTGAAATCATAGAACTTCCTCCATAACTTATAAATGGAAGTGTAATACCTGTTAATGGTATTATTGCAAATATACCACTGATAATAACAAGGCACTGACATGCAATCATGACACTTAGTCCCACTGCAATAATCTGTGAAAATCTATTAGTAGTAATAAATGCAACTCTTATTCCCCTATAAAAGAACAAGAAAAATATTACCATAATCCCTATACCAAAAACCATTCCAAATTGCTCGCATATTGCAGCAAAAATATAATCTGTGGAAGCAAATGGAACAAAATTAGGATATCCCTGTCCTAATCCACTTCCAAGCATTCCCCCTGATGATATTGAATATAATCCTTCAACCACTTGAAATCCTTCATTTGATGGGTCTTTCCAAGGATTTTGCCAAATTGATATTCTCTGTCTAACATGAGAAAATAGCTTATATGCAATAGCACCACCAATTGCAAACAATCCTATACATGTAAATATATATTTTTTCTTAGAAGTTGCCACATACAAAATTGAAATAGATACTCCAAAGAATAATAATGCTGAACCTAAATCTCTTTGTAATACCAAAAGTCCAATACAGTACACTACCACTATAGCAGGCTCTATCAAACTCTTTATATGTTCCTTCCCACTTTTACTTAAGTCAAAGTCTTTTAGAACAGCTCCTAAATATAATACTAAAGTTATTTTAGCAAATTCTGATGGTTGTATGCTTATAAAGCCCAAAGATATCCAGTTGTAAGCACCATTTATAGCATTTCCTGTGATTTTACCATATATAAAAGCTAATGGCATTAATATTACAGTTGCTATTAAATATACCTTTTTTAGTTTTGCAAGCTTAGTCATATCAGGAAGCAGTACAACAGTCAAAACATACATTATAATTCCTGCAACAAACCACATTATCTGTTTTATTGCATCCGATTCATTAATGCTATATATAGTTGCAATTCCCACTTCCGATAATATACAAGAAAATATCAATAAAAATTTATCTCCATCAGGATAAAACTTCCTTATAACTAAATGCGAAACTCCAATAAGAACACAAACAATACCTCCCATTATCAGTGCTCTATAGTCAATCGGATCCTTTAATATTGCTAGATTTAAGAAAAGTAAAATACATAATAAATATGTAATTATGAGTAACTTTCTTTCATCTTTTTTTATTTTCACCATATCACCTCAATTAGTTTAACCTAATACTTTAAACTTGGTAGTTCCAATTCTAATTTCATCATTGATATTTAATCTTACTCTTCCTGATATTTTTTTGCCATTAACTAGCGTTCCATTAGTACTATTTAAATCTTCAAGTACCAAAGCTTCATTTCTAATAGATAATATTGCATGATTACCAGAAACATGCTGATCATTCAATACTACTGAATTATCTTCTTTTCTTCCAATAGTAATATCATTTCTAACTGGTATTACTGACCCCTTTTTCAAGTCCCCTGGAATAGAAACATAAACCACTTCAATTCCTATAGTCTTTTTCTTTACTTGATTAGGAGTTCTCCTTCTTTTGCCATCACCATTTTTCACATCTTTATACATTATCCTTAGTGCATAGTATATTATAACGTATAAAATTATTATGAATATAATGCCAAATATTACAGCTACTATTTTAGAACCCATTTTGTCACCTCTACAATTTATTTACTACTAAATTATACAACAAAATAATAATAAAACCATAGTGCATATTAATTATTCTGATAATAATTTTCTTAAATATCTTCCTGTATATGACTTTTCACACTTTGCAATATCCTCAGGTGTTCCCTGTGCTATTAATGTTCCACCCATATCTCCACCTTCAGGTCCTAAATCTATTAAATAATCAGCACATTTTATCATA
Organism: Clostridium sp.; assembly: GCA_022767515.1. Taxonomy (GTDB): domain Bacteria; phylum Bacillota; class Clostridia; order Clostridiales; family Clostridiaceae; genus Clostridium. The sequence goes on along the minus strand of JALENK010000108.1, from coordinate 2,826 downwards.
TCTAAATTATGCTCAATCACTACGACAGTATTTCCATTATCCACCAGTCTTTGTAATATTTCTATCAATTTACTTACATCATGAATATGAAGTCCTGTTGTAGGTTCATCTAAAATATACAGCGTTTTTCCTGTACTTCTCTTTGATAATTCATAGGCCAATTTAATTCGTTGTGCCTCTCCACCTGACAATTGAGTCGATGGCTGACCTAACTTAATATAACCTAATCCAACATCAAATAATGTCTGTAATTTATTTTTTATTCTTGGCAGATTTTCAAAAAATCTAAGTGCCTCTTCAACTGTCATATTCAATACATCATCAATTGTTTTTCCCTTATATTTTACCTCTAAGGTTTCTCTATTATATCTTTTTCCCTTACAAACTTCACATGGTACATATACATCTGATAAAAACTGCATTTCGATTTTTATGATACCATCTCCACTACAGGCCTCACATCTACCACCTTTAATATTAAAAGAAAATCTTCCTGCCTTATATCCCCTCATCTTTGCTTCTGGTGTACTTGCATACAACTCTCTAATAATATCAAAGGTTCCTGTATAAGTTGCAGGATTAGAACGTGGAGTTCTTCCAATTGGACTTTGGTCAATATCTATTATTTTATCTATATTTTCATATCCTAATATTTCTTTAAATTGACCCGCTGGCTTCTTGCTTTTATTAACAATCTTATTTAGACCTTTATATAAAACTTCATTTACTAGCGTACTTTTTCCTGAACCTGAAACTCCTGTGACTATTGAAAATGTTCCAAGTGGAATATTAACATTTAAATCTTTAAGATTATTCTCCTTTGCACCTTTTATCTTAATAAAATTACCATTGCCTTTTCTTCTTTCCTCTGGAGTTTTTATCTTTTTAACGCCTTTTAAATATTGACCAGTAAGAGATGCTTCACATTCTTCAATTTCTTCTAAGGTTCCTGCTACAACAATATTACCACCATGTTCACCAGCTCCTGGTCCAATATCTACAATATAGTCAGACGCTCTCATTGTATCTTCATCATGTTCAACCACTATAACAGTATTACCAACATCTCTAAGATTCTTTAAAGTTTTTATTAACTTATCATTATCTCTTTGATGAAGTCCTATACTAGGTTCATCTAAAATATATAATACTCCCATAAGTGAAGACCCTATCTGAGTTGCAAGTCTTATTCTCTGTGCTTCACCTCCAGATAAAGTTCCAGAACTTCTAGAAAGAGTAAGATAATTTAATCCTACATCAGAGAGAAATTTAAGTCTTGCTTTTATTTCTTTTACTATTTGGTCACTAATAATCTTATTTTGCTCAGAAAATTCAATATTATTAATAAATTGTAACTCTTCTTTAACAGATAAATTTGTAAATTGACTAATATTTAAATCATTTATTTTAACTGATAGTGCTTCTTTTCTAAGCCTTGCTCCTTTACACTTAGGGCAAGGATTGTTACTCATATATTGCTCTATATCTGCTTTAATCATATCTGAATTAGTATCATTATACCTTCTCTTCAATGATGTGATTTCACCATCATATGCATAATTATATTGAGATTTAACTCCATCCTTAACATAAGTTACTTTTAATTTTTTATCATTAGTGCCATACAGAATCATATCTACTATTTTATCTGGTAAGTCCTTTATTGGTGTATCTAAAGAAAAATTATATTCTTTACTCATTGCCTGTAATATAGCATATGTCCAAGAATCCTCTTTTAATCGGCTATCTCCCCAAGTTGCAATAGCACCCTCCATAATACTCAAATCTTTATTGGGTATTACTAGCTTTGGATCAATTTCATAAAGACTTCCAAGCCCATCACAACAATCACATTTACCAAATGGAGAATTAAAAGAAAATACTCTTGGTGCTAAATCATCAATACTTACTCCACAGTCAGGACATGCAAAATTTTCACTAAATAAAATATCTTTATCACCAACAATATTAACAAGAACTATACCATCACCCATTTTTAATGCTGTCTCTAATGAATCACTAAGTCTTCCTTCCACACCTTCCTTAATTACAATTCTATCCACTATTATTTCAATATTATGTTTTTTATTCTTATCTAAAATAATTTCTTCTTCAGATAAGTCATAAATTTCATCATCAATTCTAGCTCTTACAAAACCTTTTTTCTTAATTTCTTCTATGAATTTCTGATGTGCTCCTTTTCTACCTCTAACTATTGGTGATAAAATCATTATCTTAGTTCTTTCTTCTAATTCCATAATTTTGTCTATTATTTGATCTATGGATTGCTTACTAATCTTCTTACCACATACTGGGCAATAAGGAGTTCCCACTTTAGCATATAATAATCTTAAATAATCATATATCTCTGTTATAGTTCCTACAGTTGACCTTGGATTTTTACTAGTTGTCTTTTGGTCAATAGATATTGCTGGTGATAATCCTTCAATTGACTCCACATCTGGCTTATTCATCTGCCCCAAAAACTGTCTAGCATAAGCAGATAGTGATTCAACATATCTTCTCTGTCCTTCAGCATAGATTGTATCAAAGGCTAAAGATGATTTTCCTGACCCTGAAAGTCCTGTAAATACAATTAATTTATCTCTAGGTATCTCCAAACTAACATTTTTAAGATTATTTACATTTGCACGCTTAATTATTATCTTATCCTTCATTTATTCATCTGCTACTTAAAATGTAATCAAATATAAACATTTTAAGAATTTTACTGTTTCAACGTATCTGCTTTGGCAATGAATAACTTCAAAGCTACTTACATTTGGTATGATACTACGTAAACGACAAAGCGATTCACGTAAAAGC
>JALENK010000059.1 GCA_022767515.1 Clostridium sp. | reverse complement strand
TTTAAACTGAACCCAGTCCTTTAATTTAATTTTTCTTTCAAGTTCCCTATTATTTTCGTGCTCTTCATAAATATCCATACATTATCTCCCCTATAAATTATTAATAATTTTTCTCATATCCCCAATCATGTATAATGAACCACTAACAACAATCAAATCATCCTTTTGAGCTTCACTCATCGCTACATCTAAGGCTTCCTTATATTCTTCTAAAGAAATGCAATTTTTATTATACTTTAAAACTACTTCTTTTAATTTATCCGACTTTTCAGCTCGGCTACTATGTGGTGCTAAAGTAATAACCTTATCTGCAAGTGGTGCAATCATTTTTACCATCTTATCTACTTCCTTATCTGCAAGTATTCCAAGAATTAAATAAAGCTTATTATATTTAAAATATTTTTGTATATTATTAGTCAAAGCAGTTATACCTTGTATATTATGTGCACCATCTATTACAAGAAGTGGGTTCTTCTTTAACACCTCAAGTCTTCCAATCCATTTTGCACTTTTTATATTCTGTATTACCTCATCAAAATCAAAATTAATATTTTCTATTTTGCACAGTACTTCATATACCTTAAGTGCTGTCAGAAAGTTATTAATTTGATGTTCTCCAAGTAACGGCAAATCTACCACATAATTATTTACACTTATTCTCTGATAATATCTATCCTCTTGAACAACCTCTAAAAATTCTGCCCTATAATCCTTTAGTGCCTCATAAACCTTTGAGCCTTCCTTTTTAGCCTTCTCAATAATAACATCATATGCTTCTTTTTCCTGAGGATATATAATGACTGGAACATCTTTTTTTATTATACCCGATTTTTCAGTTGCTATCTCTTTTAGGGTTTCTCCTAAAAGATTAGTATGGTCAAAACTTATAGATGCAATAACGCTTATTATTGGCATTATGCAGTTTGTAGAATCTAATCTCCCACCAAGTCCAACTTCAACAACAGCATAATCAACCTTTTCTAAATAAAAGTAATAATACATAAGACAAGTAATTATTTCAAATTCAGTTGGATGATTATACCCTTCTGATATTACAGTATCTACTGCGCCCTTAACCTTAGTCATAAGCCTTGCTAATGTATCCTTTGGAATATTTTGAAAATTAATTTGAATTCTTTCCTCAAACTCTTCTAAAAATGGAGATGTGTACATACCCACCTTAAAACCTTTTTCTTTCAAAAGACAGGCTGTCATAGAAGTAATCGAGCCTTTTCCATTAGTTCCTGCTATATGTATAATCTTCAATTCATTTTGAGGATTTCCAAGTAACTCTAATATCCTATATGTCCTTTCAAGACCATAATTAGAACCAAAGTTTCCAACCTCCTGTATATAGCTCATCGCCTCTTCATAATTCATTTTTTCCTCCTGATTTTTAAATATATAAGGAAAGTGAATGAATTAAATTCACTCACTCTCCTAAAAATTATTCTTTTTTGCAACATTGTTTAATAACCTGATTAGTATAGACTGTAACTCCTGTTATGAGTATTCCTTGTATAACTGAGTTAACATAAAAGCCATTCATAACTATCGAAAAAGCTATCCCAATTGGTAATAATATTAATGGGATATACTTATTTTTAACTATTTTTATATCCTTAAAAATAAGTCCAAGTATATACATAGCTGGTATTAATACTAATAAATTATCATTAATAGATTTTAATATATCCATATACCAATCAAAACTCCTTAAGTCAGACTAGTATATTTTATGAAAAATTATTGTAAAGTTGCTATTCTTGCCTTAACTGCTACTAGCATTTCTGCATATTTTTCTCTCTTTGCTTTTTCTCCATCAACTACAGCTTTAGGTGCCTTAGCAACAAAGCCTTGATTTGATAATTTCTTATCAATTCTTTCAATTTCACCATTAAGCTTAGTAATTTCTTTATTTAATCTATCTATTTCCTTATCCTTATCAACTAAATCTAAAAGTGGCATAAATAATTCTCCACCCTTTACAACTACTGATACAGCATTTTCAGGAACTTCTTCCTTGCTTTGTAAAAATACAACTTCTGAAGCTGAAGCAAGCTTATTTATATATGAGCTACCAGCATTGAATGCACCCTTAGCTTCATCACTTATATAGCACATTACCTTAGCTTTTCTTGATGGTGGAACATTCATCTCAGCTCTTAAATTTCTAAGAGATTTTATAGCTTCTATTACATATTCCATATCCTTTTCTGCTATTAAATCCTCTAACTCTGCCTTATATTCTGGCCAAGCCTTATCAACAATAGTTGCTTCGTCAGTTAAAGTTGTATAAATTTCTTCTGTAATAAATGGCATTACTGGATGTAATAGCTTTAATCCTGTTGTAAGAACTGTATAAAGTACATTATATACAACTCCCTTAGCCTTTTCATCATCAGCAAAGAATACTGGCTTTGCAAGTTCAATGTACCAATCACAGAATTCAGTCCACATAAAATCATATACCTTTTGAAGTGCTATACCAAATTCATATTTGTCTAAGTTATCAGTAACTTCCTTAACTAATGTATTCATCTTAGATAGTATGTATTTATCTGCTAAAGAATATTCCTTGCAATCCTTATACTTATTCATTACATCTTCATCTAAGTTCATCATAACAAATCTTGATGCATTCCATATCTTATTTGCAAAGTTTCTAGCTGCTTCTACCTTTTCTGGGTAGTATCTTATGTCATTTCCTGGAGCATTACCTGTAACTAACATAAATCTTAATGCATCTGCACCATATTCATCTATAACTTCTAATGGGTCAACACCATTACCTAGTGATTTACTCATCTTTCTTCCTTGTGAATCTCTTATGATACCATGAATAAGAACTGTATCAAATGGTATTTCCTTCATACTATTTAATCCTGAGAATATCATTCTTGCAACCCAGAAGAAAATAATATCATATGCAGTAACTAGAGTATTTGTTGGGTAGAAGTACTCTAAATCTTCTGTCTTGTCTGGCCAACCAAGTGTTGAAAATGGCCATAATGCTGATGAGAACCATGTATCTAATACATCATCATCTTGCTTTAAGTTTTCAGATGAACATTTTGAACACTTACATGGAGTTTCTTCTGAGACTATTATTTCACCACAGTCTTGACAATACCATACTGGAACTCTATGTCCCCACCATAACTGTCTTGAAATACACCAGTCTTGAATATTTTCCATCCAGTTAAAATATGTCTTTTCAAATCTTTCTGGAACAAACTTTATTTGTTTATTTCTAACTACTTCAATTGCAGGTTTTGCTAAAGATTCCATCTTAACATACCATTGCTTTGATATCATAGGTTCAACTGTTGTACCACATCTATCATGAGTACCAACGTTATGTGTATGTGGAACAACCTTAACTAAAAGTCCAGCTTCTTCAAGGTCTTTTACAATTTGCTTTCTAGCTTCATATCTATCAAGTCCTTGATACTTTCCACCCTTTTCATTAACAATTCCCTTATCATCTAAAACCCTGATTTCTTCTAAGTTATGTCTCTTTCCTACTTGGTAATCATTAGGGTCATGTGCTGGAGTTATCTTAACTGCACCTGTTCCAAACTCCACATCAACATAATCATCAGCAATAACTGGAATTTCTCTGTTACAAAGTGGTAAAATCAATTTCTTTCCTATAAGATCTTTAAATCTTTCATCATTAGGATTAACTGCAACTGCTGTATCACCAAGTAATGTTTCTGGTCTAGTTGTAGCTATTTCAAGACTTCCACTTCCATCAGCTAGTGGATAGTTTATATGCCAAAAGAATCCGTCTTGTTCTTCATATTCAATTTCAGCATCTGAAAGAGCTGTTTGACACTTTGTACACCAGTTTGTTATTCTATTACCTTGATATATTAATCCCTCATTATATAACTTAACAAAAACGTGTCTTACTGCCTTATCTAACCTTTCATCCATAGTGAATGCTTCTCTTGTAAAGTCGGCTGATACACCAAGTCTCTTAAGCTGTCCTCTTATTCTTGCTCTATACTCATCAGACCACTTATATACTTCTTGAAGAAATGCTTCTCTTCCCATCTCTTTTTTATCAAGACCTTGCTTTGCAAGTTCATTAGCCACTTTAACCTCTGTAGCAATAGAGGCATGGTCTTCTCCAGGTACCCATAAAGTACAGAACCCTTGCATTCTTTTAAATCTTATAAGCATATCTTGTAAAGTATTATCAAGTGCATGCCCTAAATGGAGCTTACCAGTTATGTTTGGTGGTGGCATAACTATTGAATAAGGCTTTTTGCTCTTATCAACTTCTGGTGTAAAATACTTTTTCTCCTCCCAGTTTTTATAAATTCTATCCTCAAATTCTTTTGGAGAATAGGTTGTTTGTAATTCTTTTTTCATTAATTTTCCTCCTTATATCTTGTAAACAAATCAAAAAAGAGCCTTCGTCACACTAAAGGACGAAGACTCGCGGTACCACCTTTATTTCTAGCAAAAATATACTAGACTCTTAATAATTTAACGATTTAGATAAACCGTCTTTAGCTACTATAAAACTTCACTAAAGAAACTCCAAAGCTACCTTCAAAACCTTCCATATAGAAAACTTCCACCAAATGTCTTCCTCTCTTAATACTTTCAGTTTTTACTCCTCTTTTTCTTAGTTTTTAAAAATATGAATTTACTATATAATAAGACAAATATTAAAAAATGTCAATTATTAATACACATAAAAGCTAGTAAAATATTCAACCGTATCATTGTCATCCTTAGCCTCAACTAATAAATACCAATAACCACTTGTTCCTAATGTAACATTAACTGCATTACTTGTACTATAAGAATTTCCTAAAGTAGTATTTCCATCTGTAAGAGTATATCTATACAACACATTCCCTGTACCCCCACTTGTTTGAGTTGAAATAAGATACTTATTTCCAGTTGTCATATTACTTGGAATAGTCACTCCTACAATTTTAAGTTTCTCTGCTTCTATAGTAAACTGCATTGTTTTAGTTAACACAATGCCACATTCATCTTTTACATATACTTTAACTGACCAATCTCCAGCGGTTTGAGGGGTAAAGCTCACACCATTACTTGTTGATTCTTTGCTACTTAATACAGTACTACCTAAACTAAACTCATATCTATAAGTTACTTCTCCACTTGCTCCTGTTACTGATGTCCTGAAAATAATTTCTGTTCCTACTTTTTGTGGCGATTGTAAATCTGATGTAAGGCTAATAATTTTTAATGCACTATTAGTTATCTTATATGTTTTTCTTATTGAAACTATCTTTTTAGTTGAATCCGTTGCTACTACCTTCAATGTATATGTTCCTGCTGTAGTTGGCTTCCATAAATAATTATTCATTGTTGAAAGTTTTGATTGTTCTTTTAGTTTTGTTCCTTCATATACATAGAAATGGTATCTTACTGTTCCACTTCCTGTTGCTGATGCACTTAATTTTATTTCTTTTCCTACTTCCTGTGGTGATGCTACGCTTGTTTCAAATCCATTTATACTTAATTCCTTATCTTTAACTGTAGATTCTACAGTGAATATAGCATTATTACTTGTAATTGAGCTTAATTTTATAGTAAATTTCTCGCTGCCTAAGGTTAAATCATATTGGTAAGCTGTACTATTTAAATATGATAAACTTGAGTTTGTTGGCTTAATAACTTCAACTTCATATGGTGAACCATTTAAATTTCCTCGAACACTTGGATTAACTTTATATACAACAATTCCACTTCCCTCTATATTTTTTTCATATATTGAAGAAAGTTTATTTCTACATTCTATCATATAATAACTTTCCAAACCATCAACTGCTATTTTATATCCCAAAGTATTAATAGCAGGATCTTCTGTTGTATTACTTACTATATATGTTCCACTCTTAGATGCATCTTTAATATTAGTAATCCACTTTCCATACTCACTTTTTTCATATACAGTTGGGTGTCCATTGTTATTACACATAACACTCCAATTTCCAACTGGTTCATAACTAGCATTACTATACAAATCATTCATTCCTATCATATGCATAGATTCATGAGCTAATACTTTATACATATCCTTTGTAGTACCATAATTTTTAAAATAAGGTGTTGTAACAAAAATAGCCTTTCTCATTTTTATTCCAAGCTCATTACTTATAGTTATTGGAGAACTATAAGTAATACATGTTGGCCACAATGCTTCTCCCCAATTTCCCATATTAGGAACTACGAAAGTCACATAATCTAGTATTCCATCTTTATTATAGTCAAACTGAGATTTATTATCCACTTGTTCTGCTACAGCATTTAAAGCATTTTTCATTAACTCAGTTTTACGCTTACTAGAATCTATTGTGCTTTGATAATAGCTTAACGGATATGAATCTTGATATGTTATTACATCCCCACTTGAATTCTTTGGATAAAACTCTGATTTAACTGAAAATTGCCCTGCCGATATTGATTTAGTATAATCATATAATGAATATGTATCGCCATTAAATGCTTCTTGTATTTCGCTTATAGAACCATTTCCAGAACCACTAATAGATTTATAAACAGAACTTTCATCTTGATCACTAAATCTAATAAATATTACTAAATTTTTTATATCTCCTTTATTTGTAAGGTCATAATTCTTATCATATTCTAAAATTGCTCTATCACTAACAAATAAACTGCTTTCATCTGAATCAATATATATAAGTTGCTGTGGATTATCTCTTATTACAGCATTCTTACTAGTGCTTGTACTATCTTTTTCTTCAGCAAAACTTATAACATTAGGAAAGATACCTATAATAAAAACAATTGACATAAATAAAGAAATTATTTTCTTATTCATAAAACCACCTCATTACCCATTTTATTTATATCCTAATTTTAACAAAAAAATTTAAATTTAATATTAACAAAAAATAAACTTTTGTTTAATTTTTGGCTCAATTGTATATATACTGATAAATAATGGTAATACTATAACCCTATTTCATTATATATTCGACAA
>JALENK010000055.1 GCA_022767515.1 Clostridium sp. | reverse complement strand
GTTATTAAAACGTGAATGATAAGAGTATAGGGAAAATCTGCTATATCAGAATGGTATAGTAGATTTTCTGCTTTATAGAGAACTACTTAATTGCAGTTCTTTTTACCTTATATACCAAATAATGCCAATATATTCCATTTTATTGCTTTTAAGCCTTAAAGAATATATAATATTATTATATTTATGAGTGTATGATGAATAATTGGTATATTATTGGGTAAAATATAAATATGGGAGGAATATAAATGATAGAAGAGGGAAGACTTTATTTTAATGAACTTATCTCTGATTTATATGTTGGGTCAGTAAGTCGTGAAGGATGCCTATATATAATCCAACAAAGTAACATTATGAAAATGGATGAAAACGATTTTAAGGAACTTACTCTTCCAGATAAAGTTGTTGGTTTTTATCATGAATTTAATCATAATAATATGATGGGAGCCTATGATCCATTTCTTAAAGTAATTAAGGAGATGAAGGAGCACATTGGAATGAGTGACGAAGAACTTTTAAAGCTTTCGGGTGCATGTCTTCATCATTATGATATATTTAAAAGCTATTTTGCAACTGGGATATGCAAAAGAAAGGATTGGCCAATTCTTACAGAGCTTGAATATGAAAAGAAAAGAATATTGCAAGCTATAGTAAAAATGCTAAAGGTACTTAGTGATAGATGCCTTATTCTTGTACTATTAAATAATATTCAAATGATATCAACTTCTACAATTCAATTGTTAGAGCTTATTGTAAATGAAAGTGTTAATAATCTTAGAATAATAGGGATTATGAATCAATCTGCTAAGTCGAGTCATTATACAGCAAGGGCCTTTTCAAATCTTCTAGCTATATGTAAGGAGAGAGGAAGTGTATCCGATTGGACAATACTAGAAGAAGAAGAAATAGAAATTGATGACCAAATTTTTTATATTAAGCAAGCAGATGAAGAGGAGTATTTTACAAAGCTAAACAATATGCTTATGTTTCTTGCCTATGAACAGGCAAATAATTATCTGTCATACATAAATCAGCGTTTTGAAGCTGATACAGTAAACGTTACAGAATGCTTTAGAGCACGTCAGTTAAGATATTATATAATTTCTAGAATGTATAAAGGTAATTATGCAATAGCACTACTTGTCTGTGATACTCTTCGCAAGACTAATTGTGAAGAAATGAAGCATGCAAATCAACTATTTGCATGTTATTATGGATCTATTTGTAGCCTATACAATGGAAATCAAGAGGATGCTAAGCGCCTGCTTATTGAATGTAAAAATTATATTGGAAAGCCAAGTGAAAGACAAAAATTCGAACTTGAAATACTAGATCTTATGATTACACTTCAGGGATTTGCTGTTAGTGTCACAGAAAATGATATTCCTATTGAAGATGAACTTATACGAAATTGTGAGAAATATGGTTATGAAAATTATCTTGCTCACTTATATGTATATGCAACTGGAAATAAAGGAGATATTTTTTTCTCGTCAGATGGGGTAGAAGCTCGTATTCCTGATGTAATGAAAGGTATTCATATAGCAGAAAAACTTGATAATATTCAATTTATTATGTGTGCTTATGAAAAAAATGTCATGAAATCATCACTTCATGGCTTCAACCTTACTTCTAATTATTTTTATGACAAAATGATTAAGGTTGCAAATAGCATAAATGATAAGGTAGCTCAGGGAAGTATATACAATGGACTTGGATATAATTGCTGTAGTATTGGCGATTACAAGGAAGCGAATAAATATTACAATAATGCACTTGAAATATTCTGTTACCATAAGGATGAGGATATGCTACTAGAAACACTATACAATATAGGAATGAACGATATTCTTGGTGCAGATTATTCTACAGCAATAGATGCTCTTATGGTTATTAATGAATTTGCTCAGCTTATGAAAAAGAGTGAGCTTAGGCTTTGTAATATGTCAAAGATACATGGTCTTATAGCTCTTGCTGCAGCACGACTTAAAAAATATCACATAGTTCGTCTTTATTACAATAAAATGAAGAGGGTTTTAGATTTCTTCATAGAAGGACGTGATAAAGTATCAGACTTTTATCTTTGGGATGATGATTTGTTCTTCTACTATTTTATAGATGCAGTAATAAAAATGCATGAGCGTCGTAATGATGAGGCTTTAGAATTGTTTAAAGAAGCTCGTATATATATGGAGCATTCTAAAGGAAGCTTTTATTTTACTTTCTATCAATATACAATAGAGCTATCAAAGCTATATTTACGTATGGATATGCATAAAGAACGCGAGGAACTATTTAGGGAAGCTAAGTCATTTTTTAGAGCAAAAAATAATATGGTATGTTTTAATAAGCTTGAAGAACTTGAAAAGACTGGTGTATGGACTGAAAAAGCTTCCATCTTGCCATTTCAAAATGTAAGTCTGAAGGATGTAAATAAACTAATCCACTCGATTTTAATAGAAAAGGATACTGAACAACGTATGTATGAAATGCATTCCTTAATGACTATTCAAGATGTTATAAATTATTCATATAACAGCGATGGTATACGTATGAAGGAAATTATGGATAAATTTAAGCATAGCTTCGATATAGATCAAGTATTATATTTACGAAAGCAGGATGATATTTTTATAAAAGAATATTCTGATTTTCCACTAACACTAACTAAGAAGGATTATAAAAAAATAGAAAAATTTTTCACTAATAATACTGAAGGATTTATTACCTCTCAAATTGCAAATTCATTTTTTAATGGAGAGGATATTCTTAAGATGTTTCGTCCAATGCGAATTTTTTCAGCAATTGCAGTACCTATTTATAACAATGACCGTCTAAATAGTATCTTCTTTGCTTTTAATTGTGTTGGTGATAGTTATAAGGTGTGTATGAGAAAAAACCGTATGAATATGACAGACCTAGATACTTATCGTTTCATATTCCGCCAGGTTGTTGAAGCAAATGAAAAATATGAACTTAATGAGCAATTAAAGCAACAGGTATATAATGCAGAGAAGGCAAACCGTGCAAAATCAGACTTTCTTGCACGTATGTCACATGAAATCCGTACACCAATCAACGCAGTGCTTGGTATGGATGAAATGATTCTTCGTGAGAGTACTGAAAATGAAATAAAATATTATGCATCAGATATAAAAAGTTCAGCAAATAATCTTCTTGATATCATCAATGAAATACTTGATTCTGCAAAGATTGAATCTGGTAAGATGGAAATCGTATGTGCAAAGTATCATATGAGCAATATTTTAAATAACCTTTACAAGATGATTTATGTTAAAGCAGAAGAAAAGGGATTGGAGCTTATTTTTGATGTTGATAAAAATTTACCTTTAGAATATTATGGAGATGATTTAAGAATACGTCAGGTTCTTATGAATTTATTAACTAATGCTGTCAAATATACACCAAGTGGAGTAGTTACACTTACTGTATCAACTATAAAACTGGAAAATAATAAAGCATTGCTTCGTTTTTCAGTAAAGGATACTGGTATTGGAATTAAGTCTCAAGATATTGAAAAGCTATTTTCAGAATTTGAACGTATAGATACAGCTAAAAATCGTTACATAGAAGGAACAGGACTTGGTATAAACATAACAGTTCGACTTTTACATCTTATGGGAAGTGAACTTCATGTACAAAGTGTATATGGAAAGGGAAGTACATTCTATTTTTACCTTGAGCAAGAAATTATTAACCCAGAACCAATCGGTGACTTTAGAGAAAGAGAAAATGTATCAATAGAACCGGATGAGTGCAACTCTTATACTGCACCTGATGCAAAAATTCTAGTTGTAGATGACAATAGTATGAACCGTAAAGTATTTAAAGGTCTATTAAAACCTACTCAAATGAAAATTATAGAGGCGGGAAGCGGAGAAGAATGTCTAAAATTGTTAAATCAAAATAAGTTTGATATAATTTTCTTAGATCATATGATGCCTAAAATGGATGGACTTGAGACATTTAAGATTATGAAGGAAAATAAACTATGTGAGAATGTTCCTGTCATTATGCTTACAGCAAATGCAATTATAGGTATGCGTGAAGAATATTTAGCACTTGGTTTAGATGATTTTTTAACAAAGCCAATAAAAGTTGATTTACTAGATAAAATTATTTTAAAATATTTGCCAAAAGATATGATAAAGAACGGATTACCAAAAGTAAAAGAAAAAGACTCAGAGGAAAATACAAAAGATATGCCAGAAATTGAAGGTTTTGATTTTGATTATGCTATGCGTATGATGGGAAATTCTGAGCTTCTTCAAAGTACACTTAAGGATTTCTTTTATTCACTTGATGACACAATACAAAAATTTAATAAACTAGAAAAGGACCTTATGACAGATTCTGGTCTTAATACATATAGAATAGAAGTTCATGCACTCAAGGGTATTACTTCAACACTTGGTGCACTTCAATTATCAAGCCTTGCAAAGCTTTTAGAAACTGCTGCAAGAGAGAAGAATCTTGACCGCATATGTGTACTTCATCCAATCTTTATGGAGGAACTTAATAGATACAAAACTCTACTTTTTGAAGTATTTAAAAATGAACAAGAAGAAGATAATAATTTTGAAGATCAAGAAGATAAGATAGAACCTTCAAGCATTGAAGAAATTGTGCAAATGCTATATATGCTTCAAGATGTAATTAGTATGGGAGATTATAATACAACACAAATTGTACTTTCTGAAATTGTAAAATACAGATATAATAAAGATATACAGTCACATATCTCTGCTTTGCAAAAGAAAATTAGAGATTTTGATTTAGATGCTACATTAAAAGGCATTAAAGAGATTATAAATATGTTAGGAGAAAACACCAATGAAGAGAGCATTAATAGTAGGTAAATTTAATCCAACAGTCGAACAAGTAAAAAATATAGTGTCTAAAGTATGCCATGCACAAACTACACTAGATAATATAAATATAATAAATGGAATTTTAAATCAAAATAAACCAGAGCTTGTTGTTTTGGTATTTGAAGCAATCCAAAATAATCTAGAAGAAATTGTAAAAATACTCCAGAAGGAGCATCCAGATATAACAGTACTTTGTATTGGAACAGAAAATGACCGTAAGAAAATGGAACAATATTTTATTACAAAACAGTTTATTTTTCTTGCACGTCCGTTTACGCCGGAACAACTATCAGCAACTATCTGTGAAACTCTAAATGTCAGTCTTAATGTTGCAGCCCATGTAATGGCCTCTTCTGATAGTAAAAAGGTTATAATGCTTGTAGATGATAGTCCTGCAATGCTTCGAACATTAAGTAATATTCTATCAAAGGATTTTGAAATCATTTTAGCGACCTCTGCTATGCAAGCAATGATGATTCTTGGTAGCAGAAAACCAGATATGATTTTTCTAGATTATGAAATGCCAGTATGCGATGGGCAAATGACACTTCGTATGATTCGTGAAGTAGAGGATATTAAGGATATACCAGTTGTATTTTTAACTGGCGTCAAGGACAAGGATCATATAAGTGCTGTTATGGACCTCAATCCAGCAGGTTATTTACTAAAACCAGCACCAGTAGAAAAGATTTTAGAAACTATAAAGCTTGTATTAGGACTTTAATAAAAACAAAAGGTGTGTGCACTATAAATAGGTTCTTTCTGAACCTTGGGTATACGATATAAGACATTAGCTTGTATTGATTTAATACCAGCTTGTTTTATAGTAATGCAGAAAGAACCACAAAATAGTGTGACACCTTTTTTATGTACAAGTTATCTCTCTTGTTCTGGTAAAACGGCATTTAAAATAATACCAACAATAGCTCCAACTGCAATTCCTGAAAGTTCAATTGTAACATTGCCAATTGAAAATGCAATGCACCCAGCCGTACTGTACTTGATACCTATTGAAAGAACAAGAATCAAGGCTGAAATCATAACATTACGTGTTTTTGAAAAATCTATATTATTCTCTACAATGTTACGAACACCTACAGCAGAAATCATTCCATAAAGAATTAATGAAATTCCGCCAATTGCTGCAGTTGGCATTAAGCTTATTAGTGCTGAAAATTTCGGACAAAATGAAAGAAGGATTGCAAAGATAGCAGCTATCTCAATTACAAGTGGGTCGTAAACACCTGAAAGTGAAAGCACACCAGTATTTTCTCCATAGGTTGTGTTAGCAGGTGCTCCAAAGACTGAAGCAACAATTGTTGCAAGCCCATCACCGATTAATGTTCTGTGAAGACCAGGATTCTGTATATAATTTCTATTAGTTGTTGAAGCTATAGCTGAAATATCACCAACGTGTTCAACAATGGTTGCAATTGCTATTGGCATAATGGTAATTATGGAGGTTATAAACTTGGATGAATCAAAATTAGCACCTAAAATAGAAATTACAGTTGCACCTCCCTTTATTGGAAGTCCAAACCATGAGGCTTCTTGTAATTTAGTAAAATCAACCTCACCAAAACAGATTCCTGCAACATAGGATACAACAACCCCAATAAGAATAGGAGTAATTTTTATCATTCCTCTACCAAAAATATTACATATAATTACCACAACAATTGCAATTATTGCAACTATCCAGTTATCAGAACAGCTATCTATAGCAGAACTTGAAAGGGTGAGTCCTATTGCTATTATTATTGGACCAGTTACGATTGATGGAAAAAATTTCATAACCCTTTTTGTTCCGAATAACTTAATTAATCCAGCTAGAACAAAGTAAAGTAATCCTGCAAATGCAACACCAATACAGGCATAAGGAAGAAGATTAGAATTATCAATTAAATTTCCCTCTGCATCTGTAAGTGGTGCTATGGCTGAATATCCTCCAAGAAATGCAAAAGAAGAACCCAGAAATGCTGGTACCTTTCTCTTAGTTATAAAATGAAATATTAATGTACCTATTCCAGCAAAAAATAAGGTTGATGATATGCTAATTCCTGTGAGAATAGGAACTAAAACAGTAGCTCCAAACATAGCAAACAAATGCTGAATCCCAAGTAAAATAGTTTTAGAAATACCAAGCTGTTTAGCATCATAAATCATAAATAATCGCCTTTCTTAATTTTTTGTTAACACCTAATAATAGTATGTTACAAATAGACGATTTCTATTCTACAATACATAACTTCTATTTTAATGATTTAAACGGAGCTATGAATGATAGCTCCGTTTTTTATTAATAAAGTAAAACCAAAGGAATTAGAAAATATAAATAATAATTATATTCCCAATATGGTCTACTAGTGATACTTAATTCACATTATTATTCAATTTATATTCCAATTTGGTTCTACTATATAATTAATATACCAAAAAAATTTTTATATTACAAATACAATATAAACCATTAATTATAAAATAAAATCCTTGAATAATAAATTGAATAAAGTTGACATTTTATTTGAAAAGTAATATTATATAATTGTAAATTATTAGAGGGGAGGGCCTTTATGAGATTGTTATTAGAATTGAGTCTATCAAAGAATGAATTTCCTAAAGATTATCACAGTTCTGTAATGAGCTACTTGAAGAATAGTTTAAGTAAATGTAATAATGGAAATCATTATGAAAGATTTTATAAGGATACAAAGCAGAAAAATTTTTGTTTTACCGTTATGTTTGGAAAATGTAAGTTTACAAAAGACAATATTTTGCTAGATGGAAATACGATAAAAATCTTAATATCTATAGGTGAAGAAGGAAGTGAAAAATACATATTGTTTAATTCACTTATAGCACAAAAAAATAAAATATATCCATTGCCTAATGAAAATAGTATGGTGTTAACTAAAATAACTCAACTAAAAAATACAGAAATTAAAAGTTCTAAAGCTGTATTTAAAACCTATACAGGCTCTGGCTTGTGCATAAGGGAACATAATTCAACTACTAATAAAGATAAGTATTATGTATATAATGATGATGGTTTTGAAACTCAGTTTTTATATGTTGTTAGAGAACAAGCATTAAGGGCTGGATTTAGTAAAGAAATTGCAGATAATATAAAATTTAATCCTATTAGTCTTAAAAAGGTTGTTACATTGCACTATGGAATATACATAGATGTTACAGTTGGAATGTTTGAATTAGAAGCAGATAGCAGATTACTACAATATTTATATTGGACAGGGTTAGGTAGCCGTACATCAGCAGGTTACGGAATGTTAGATTTAATAAGTCAAGAGGGGGGAGCAGAATGTTAAGAGAGAGTGATAATGTAAGCTATGATATAGCTATTGAAGCATCAGACTGGAGATATTCTGCTTGCATATATGGATTAATAAAATATTTTAGATTTCATGATATAAATTATGATATAGATGAAGATACCTTGTACTTTAATAGCAAAGATATTGTGGAAGAAAAATATCTTGACTTTGTGGAAAATTTCTATAAAGATAATATGCCACATAGAAACCTAGAATCAAAGCTACTAAAATCACAAGAATTTTCAGAAGAGGATATAAAAGAGGTTAATGATATACTAAAATCCAATTCAATAATGAAAAAGCTATTTAAAGATAACAAGTTTGATGGATGTAACAAAGAAGAGATATTAAAAATAGCACAAGAACATAGATATGAAATAATAAAGGAAACCTTTAGAAACAAACTTAATCTATATAGAAATTATTGTAACGAAAACTTATTATTTTCTGAAGAAAAACAGTCAAGCAGGGTGCTAGGATACTATATAGATATGGGTAAAAAGGGTAAGTCTGTTGCGTATAACTTTGATGTAAGCAAATTAGATTTAACAGATTCTAGATATTTTGATTTTATTCCTTTTGCATTTTCTGGTAGTAGAGAAATGTTCTTTATTAATGATAATTCTAATTTGAATACACTTATATCAACTAATAATACTTTGCAAAATAGATACTTAAACCTTGGAGAACAAGAAGAAAAGAAATCTTCTAGAAGTATATTTTTTAATAATATAATAGAATCGGCTGATTTTATAAATTATGATGTAGAGGTTATTAAAAAAAGTATCGATAAGAGCTTTTATGAAACCCTATACATAAGAAAAGATAGCATAGATATTTTAAAAAAATTAAAGGATTTTATTGATTATGAAGCATTAGATAAAAGCTGCAAGATAAATGTAAATGCAATGAATGAAGCAATAGATGCTATATTAAATCAATGTAATTTAGATAGAACAATTGAATTATTTATCAAAGAGAGAAGAAACTATGTAGTAGCACAATTAATTAAAATTAATAGTTTAATAAAAAAAGGAGGAGAGGATATGAACCAAAAAATGAAAAGCGCCTATATGTGTGCAAAAGAGGTAACACAAAAATTAGCAGAAAATAAAATAGATAGTTATAGACAAAAGCTAATAAGCTCAGTAATATTCAAAGATACAGAAAGAACATGTCATATTTTATTACAATTATCAAATTATACAAATGTAAACTTTGATTTTGCATATGATATATTTGAAAATTTTGATGATAATAAAGATGTTATTTATACATTTATAAATGCTTTAGGTAGAAATACAAAAACTAATAATGGAGGGGATAACAATGAGAAATAGTGCATTAACATTAACAATTGTGTCAAATATGACTTCAAATTATTCTGAGGGACTTGGAAATATTGCCAGTGTACAAAAAGTATTTAAAAATAGAGAAGTATATGGAATAAGAAGTAGAGAAAGCTTAAAAAATGCTATTATGGTTCAAAGCGGAATGTATGATGACTTAAAGACTGATGTTGATGGGGCAACTCAAAAATTAGCAAATAAAGATTTAAATGTATCTAATTGTAGAGCTCTTGAAGGTGGTTATATGAGTACAAAAGGAACAACCTATGTTAGAAAAAGTTCTTTTTATGTAACTGATGCTATATCAACAGAGAGTTTTGTAAATGAAACAAGATTTCATAATAATTTATATTTAGCTACAAATAAAGCAAAAGAATTAGGGATAAGTATCCAAGATAAAGCTAAAGAAGCAGGGCTTATGCCTTATCAATATGAATATGATAAATCATTAAAGATATATAGCATAACAATAGATTTAGATATGATAGGAAAAGATGAAAACTTTGATGCTGAAGCAGATAATAATGAAAAGGCTAATCGTGTAATCAGTTTATTAAGAGCAGTACAAAATTTAAGCTTAGTAGTAAAAGGAAATTTAGATAATTCAGAACCATTATTTGTAGTAGGAGGATTATCTCCTCGAAAGACACATTATTTTGAAAATGTAGTTAAAATTTCTCAAGATAAAATAATAATATCAGAAGATTTAAAGGAAAAAGTAAATAGCGGATTCTCAGTTGGCTTATTAAAAGGCGGAGAATTTAAAAATGAAGATGAAGTAGTTAAAGAATTGAATCCTAAATCTATTATGAAATTCTTTGATGATTTATGTGAAGAAGTAAAAAAACATTATGAAGTGTAGAAATAAACACATAAGAAAAGGGTGGTGAAATTGTGAAGGCAGTTAGATTAATAATAAATCAGAGTAGTGCTAATTATAGAAAAGAGGAAACCTGGGAAAATAAGATGACATATCCATTACCACCACTATCTACCATAATCGGAGCAATACATGTAGCATGTGGATATACTTCATATCATCCTATGGATATAAGTATACAAGGGAAGTATGAATCAATGCATAGGGAACCTTATACTGATTATTGCTTTTTAAATTCGATTATGGATGATAGAGGTATCCTTGTCAAAATGAAGAATGAAGCTATGTTATCAAATGCTTTTGATAAAGTAGCAAAAACTATAGACAGGAGTAGTAATATAAAGAAAAATGAAAATCTAGTAGTTTATAATAAGGATTTACTATCAGAATATATTGACTTAAAACAATTAAAAGAAAAATTAGATGAATTTAAGAAATTAAGAATAAAAAGGGTCAATGATTTGATAAAAAAGAGAAAATCCTCTTTAGCAAGTAAAAAGAAGAAATTAGACAAGACATCTGAAGAGTTTATTAAGCTTAGTAATAGAGAGCAGGAAATTAAGAAGGCAGAGAAGGAAATCAAAGATAGACTTAAGGACTATGAAGATGAGAATTATAACAAAAAAATAGCACGCTATCGTTCTTTAACAACATCTCTTAGATATTATGAAATACTAGATAATATACATCTTATAATTCATATTAAATCTGATGAGGAAACTATGAAGGACATAATGGAGAATGCTTATAATATTAAATCCATAGGACGTAGTGAAGATTTTATAGATTTAGTTGAAGCAAAGGTTGTTGACTTATCTGAAAGTATTGATGATGAGTTATATAGTGATTATTCTGCTTATTTAAGCTATGAAGATATCAAAAATAGAAATATATATGCATCAGGAAAATCAAGAGAGATAATTGGAACAAAGTATTATATGAATAAAAATTATGATACACAGAAAGCCAAAAATGGAAAAAGGGAGTTTGTAAAGAAAAAAGTCCTATATACATCACATTATGGTATTGAAGAAATAAGTGAAAATATATATGTTGATGAAAATGATAATAAAAGCTATATAGTTAATTTTATCTAATACTATTAAGGTAACAGTATAAAAAGCTGTTACCTTATATGCAATAAGGGGGTATTTAGGTGAATATTAGTGAGTATTTTGCAAAGCCAGATAAAACAATAGAGGAACATAATCAGGATTTAATCGAAGCATTAGAACTAATAAATAAATTGGGTTATATAGAAGATGAAAATATTTATAAGCTGGTAAGAGTAGCTTGTACATATCATGATTTAGGAAAAGCTAATAAAGAATTTCAAAAGAGAATACTAGCTGCAAGAGAGGGTAAAAGGCTAAGATTTAATTTAGATAAGGAAATTTTTCATAATATTCTTTCTGTATATATGATAAATAGAGATGATTTTGAAACTGTTGAAGATTACTATAGGGTATGCCACGCTGTAATTAATCATCATAATTATTGTAATTATCCATTTGACTATATTAATGACCATAGAAATGAGATAAAAGAAACTTTATCAGATTTAATTTATTATAAATTGTCTATGAGAGATAGGACTGAAATCCTCCATATGACTAATGATTCTAAGGCTATAAAGATAAAAGGATATCTTCATAAATGTGATTATAGTGCAAGTGCTAATTATGTAGTCGAATATAAAAATGATTTTTTAGAAGAGTCATTAACAAAGTTTATGGAAAAATTAAAAAAAGAAGCTCCAAATAGTGATTGGAATGAATTGCAAAAGTTTTGTATTAAAAATAGGGAAAAAAATATAATAGCCGTTGCAGAAACTGGTATGGGAAAAACTGAGGGAGGACTTCAGTGGATAGGTAACAATAAGGGATTTTTCATACTTCCTATAAGAACTGCTATAAATGCAATGTATGGTAGAGTAAAAGAGGACATTTTATCAAGTGAGAAAATTACTGAAAGATTATCAATGTTACATTCAGAATCACTAGAATATTATGATAAGGAAATAAATCTTGAAGAAGAAAATCTAGATGTTGTTGAATATGACAATAGAGGTAAACAACTTTCTATGCCATTAAGTATATCTACATTAGATCAATTATTTGACTTTGTTTTTAAGTATCAAGGATATGAATTAAAGCTAACCACACTTTCATATTCAAAAATAGTAATTGATGAGATTCAAATGTATGGCCCAGATTTATTAGCCTATCTTATACATGGCTTAGAAATGATTAATAAGCTAGGAGGAAAGATAGCAATTTTAACTGCAACCTTACCACCATTTATCAAGGAATTATTAAGTAAAAGCATATCCTTTGAACAAGGTGAATTTATAAAGGATAAAAATAAAATTAGACACAATATAAAGGTAATAGATGCAAAAATTAATTCTGAGGACATAATAAATAAATATAAAGAAAATCTTGGAGGTAAAAAGGGGAATAAAATTTTAGTAATCTGTAATACAATAAAAAAGGCTCAAAGTTTATATAAGGAATTAAAAAATAGCAGTTTAGATAACGAAGAAATTAACATCTTACATAGTAAATATATAAAACAGCATAGAGAAAAAAAAGAAGAGGAAATAATTAAATTTGGAAAAACTTATAAAGATGGAAAACTTGATATTAGAAATGGAATATGGATATCAACCTCCCTTGTTGAGGCAAGCTTAGATATAGACTTTGACTATTTATTTACAGAACTGCAGGATATTAATTCGCTATTTCAAAGATTAGGTAGATGCAACCGAAAAGGAGTTAAAGATTGTGAAGATGTTAACTGTTATATATATACAGATATTGAACATTTAAAAATTGGTAATAAAGGGTTCATAGACAAAACCATCTTTGACTTATCTAAGAAAGCCTTAGAGGAAGTAGATGGAAAGATAACTGAGCAGGAAAAAATTGACTTAATCAATAAGCATTTCAAATATGAAGATATAAAAAATAGTGATTTTATTCGTGAATATAAGAAATTCTATGAATTTATAAAAGAAATTCAGCCATATGAGATTACAAAAGAAGAAAGTAAGCTAAGAAACATACTATCAGAGGACATCATTCCAAAATCAATCTATACACAACATGAAAAAGAAATACTTGAAGCAGAAAAATTACTTGAAGAAGGTAGTATTGACAAAAATGAAAGATTGGAATTAATAAGAAAAATCAAAAAATATACAGTTTCAATACAATTATATGAAGCAAAAAAAGCAGAAATATATAGCATAGTTAAGCTTAATAAACATAAAGAAATTAAAGTTATTGAATGTGGATATGATGATGAATTAGGATATTATAAAAAAAATGATAATACACCTTCAAATAATAATATTTTTTAGGAGAAGCATATGGAAAAATTGAAAATAACAGGGTTAGATATATACTATTATACAGTCTGCAATAGAAAGCTATGGTATTTTAATCATGAAATAAGTATGGAACAAAATAGTGATGATGTGTCAATTGGTAAGGCATTAGATGAGGAATCCTACTCACGAGAAAGCAAACATATTAATATAGATAATGTTATAAATATTGATTTTATTAAAAATAATAAAATATTACATGAAGTAAAAAAAAGCAAAACAATTGAAGAAGCTAGTATTTTACAGGTTAAATATTATTTATATTATTTAAAGTGTAGGGGCGTTGATGGAATTATTGGTAAAATAGACTATCCACTATTAAAACAAACTGTAGAAGTAAACCTAACAGCAGAAGACGAAGAAAATATAAAAAATATAGAGAAAAATATTATTAGTATAGTCAACGAAAAAGTTCCACCTCAATTAGAAAATAAAAAAATATGTAAGAAATGTGCTTACTTTGACTTATGTTATATCTAATAAAGGAGATTTTAAATAATGGACAATTAAGTAGAAAAGATAATACAATAAAGTTTACTGATGAAACAGGAGCTAATAGGAGTATTCCAATTGAAACAGTAGATGATATAAGCATAATGGGTGAAATGGACTTTAATTCAAGTTTTATAAATTATATTTCAAGATATGGTATATGTGTTCATTTTTTTAATTATTATAGTTTTTACTCAGGAAGCTATTATCCTAGAGAGAAACTAGTTTCAGGAGAGCTTTTAGTAAAACAAGTTGAGCATTATTCTGATAATGAGAAAAGGCTAAATATTGCTAAAAAGTTTATTGATGCAGCCTCTAGTAATATTTATAGAAATTTAAGATATTACAATGGAAGAGGGAAAGATGTCGAACAATATATGGATGATATAACATATATAAAGAGTAAAATTAATGAATCTAAAAGTATTAATGAACTTATGGGATATGAAGGAAATATACGAAAAAAGTATTATGCAGCATGGAATGTAATAGTAGACCAGGAAATAGATTTTAAAAAGAGAGTAAAAAATCCACCTGATAATATGATAAATACATTAATATCTTTTGTTAATACATTAATATATACAAAGGTATTAGGGGAAATATATAAAACTCAATTAAACCCTACCATCAGCTATTTACATGAACCTAGCACTAGTAGATTTTCTTTATGTCTAGATATTGCAGAAATATTTAAACCTATATTAGGGGATAGATTAATATTTTCATTATTGAACAAAAAGCAAATTACTGAGAAAAGTTTCACAAAAAATCTAAACTACTTACATTTAACTAAAGAAGCCTCTAAATTAGTAGTATCTGAATTAGACAGTAAATTGCAACAAACAATAAAACATAAAGAATTAAACAAAAATGTATCATATCAATATTTAATTAGATTAGAATGTTATAAATTAGTTAAACATTTATTAAATGAAAAGGAATATGAACCATTTAAAATATGGTGGTAATATGATATATGTATGTTATTTTAGTATATGATATAAATAGTGATGGCAATGGCCAGAAAGTTTTAAATAGAGTTTTTAAAATCTGCAAAAGATATTTAACACATATACAAAACTCAGTTTTTGAAGGTGAATTATCTGAAGCACAAATCATTAAATTAAGATATGAGATAAAAAAAGAAATAAGACCTAATATAGATTCAGTTATTATGTTTAAAAGCAGAAACAAAAAATGGCTAGATAAAGAAATGTGGGGAATTAGCACTGACTTTACAAGTAATTTTTTATAATAAGTTGATTGTCTACCCCAAAAAGCGCAATAAATGCCTATGATAGACAATTGTTGATATAAATACATCCACAAATAATAAACTAATTATTATTTGAAAAAATAATAACTAATTGTTATTATACTAATGTAGGTCGACAATTTATATAGTATAAAGCGTTGATTTTATTATAGATAGAATTCAACGTGTATTAGTAGAACCATATTGGAATTTAAATTTATGTGATAAGTAAGGAATTTTATTACATTATTCGAGTATTAGTAGAACCATATTGGAATTTAAATTTAGTCTTTTTTAGGGTTCTTGCCTCTATGTCAAAAGTATTAGTAGAACCATATTGGAATTTAAATATATATAATATTGTTTTACTCATTTATATCAAATCCGTATTAGTAGAACCATATTGGAATTTAAATAACTATATATACAATTGCAAATAACGCACTCGTAGAAGGTATTAGTAGAACC
>JALENK010000028.1 GCA_022767515.1 Clostridium sp. | reverse complement strand
CAATAGCTTTAGCAAACTGCCCTATTGAATAATATTTCAATGAAATCGCCTCCTAAAACTATTATAATAAAAATTAGAATATAATTCTATGTTTTTATAAAGTTTTCTAATATTTTATTAACTGTTAATCACCCTCCTTTTTATTATAACGTTTACATATATTTATTATACCCCATTTTCATTCAAAATGGGATACTTTTTATAAAAATATTTATAGTTCCTTATTACCAGAAACATCCTCCAAAATTTTTGAAGCTTCTAAGTCTGCTTCATATAGTGCCAAAATAATTGGATATTTTTCGATTGCTTCACCAAGTGCTTTATACTGTGATTTTTCTTCTGAAAATCCCATATGCCACCTTATAGCAAAAATCTCAAAATCAATCAAATGCATAAAACAGTTTATAAGCATAACGCTTTTTTCACCATGACCAAGTGGCATAGAATCATTTACTTCATACTTTAATACTGTTTCCCAAATAAAAGCCCCCATATCATCGTGTTTTACTTGCCACTTTTCTGCAGCGGCAACCTTATAAGCATCATACGTTTTTTGATTTTTTGTCCCTTTTACATAAAAATTAACTTTACACAAATCATGTAACAATGCCATTATAATCAAACTTTCATCAGGTATTTTTTCAAAAGTCTTCTTCCATATAGGACTATCTTTTTTAGCAATTAGACAATCATATACATTAAGGCTATGCTGAAGTAATCCACCTTCACAGCTCAAATGAAATTGTGTTGAGGCTGGAGCTTTATAAAAGTCTGTTTTATTCTTTATATAATCCATGAGCTTATCTTTACCTTCTCTAGTTACTGAATTCATCAATTCCTCAAATCTTTTTATATTTTCTTGTATTTTTGACATAATACCCCTCCTAATATATAACAATATTTTATTGACTAACATTAACTAATTATTACTTTCATATCTTCTACGAT
The DNA here is from genome assembly GCA_022767515.1 of Clostridium sp. Lineage (GTDB taxonomy): Bacteria > Bacillota > Clostridia > Clostridiales > Clostridiaceae > Clostridium. The sequence continues at coordinate 4,362 of JALENK010000028.1, read as the reverse complement.
AATACTCCATAGTACGATATTCTAAAATATCCTTCATATGATTCTTAAATGCTTCATTTCCAACTACATCCTTAAAATCCTCTTTAATAGCAAGAGCGTAACCTTCTTTTTCTATAAAGAACCCTTTCCCAGAAGCCTTTAGAAACTTAATAGGCATACTTTTTGCCTTACTCAAATGCTGCTTATCTGTAATAGCCTTATAATCTGCATAAGATATATCTGAAGCAAAATCTTTCCAATTCACTCCATTATCAAAGAATTTTTTCCAAGCTAGTAATACCTCTTCATCTTTAACTGCTAGTCGCACATTACCATCATTATAAAAACTATATAAAATTGGCATCTTATATACCTTCTGCATATCAGTAGTTTCAATTAATGCTAAAAATTCTCTTCCTATTCCTGAATATACTTCTTCTTCCTCCTTAGATAACTCTTGGAGTTCATTCAAAAATTCCATATATCTTCGAAATGGATTTTCCTTTGAATGTTTGATACAATATTGATAAATATCATCATTCATATATGTAAATAATTCTATTCGTGATGGAACTTTACCATTTAATAACTCTTTTACTCTATAATATTCTTGCTTAATTCTTTCTTTAACAGATAATGATTTTCTATCTAATTCCTTGAATAAATCAATTAGTCTCATATCAAAATCCACTATACAACCATCAGGATACTCTATATCATTATAATCATGTACCATCTTTTCGCTAAAATACTTCCCACCACTTAATAATAATGGTGCTCGCCCTGCTTTTTCATAATTACCTATAAAATCTAAAACATTTAAGTATTCTTTTCCCTTGCTGATACGAAGTCCACGTCCTAGCTGTTGTAAAAATACAATAGGTGATTCAGTTGGTCTTAAAAACATAACCATATCAAGAGTATCAATATCCACTCCCTCATTAAACATATCTACAGAAAATATCACTTTTATTTCTTCATTCTTTAATTTTTCAATTGCTTTGTCTCTATCCTCTGAAAATTCACCATTTGCATTACTGTATACTGCAACTGCTTTTATACCTCTCTTACAAAATTCCTTTGCCATTTCTTCTGCATGCTGTCTAGAACAACAAAAGCCAAGAGCTCTTTTAGAGCGATATTTCTTATAGTATTTATAAATTAAATCATAGCGTTTTACATTGCCAATATAAGTTTCATTCAATTCTTTTTCGTCATAATGACCTTTTATAATATGCAATGATGAGTAATCTGTTTCATCATAAATGCCATAATAATGAAATGAAACCAAGGCTCCCTTATTTATTGCCTCTTTCAAAGAAATCTCATATGGAACATTATAATCACATAGTTCATAAATATTTTTACCATCCATTCTTTCAGGTGTGGCAGTTAGTCCTAATAAAAACTTTGGCTTAAAATAATCAACAATCCTTTTATACTGGTCATTAACTGCATGATGAAATTCATCTATGACTAAATAATCAAAATAATCTGGTGCAAAAAACTCCTCTGTCAGATATTCATTTCTTCCAAGAGTAGCAACAGATGCAAAAATTACTGACTTATCAGTATCCTTCTGTTTCCCATAAAAAAAGCCATAGTCATCAGAATTTCTTACATTCCTAAAAGATATTGCTGCTTGCTTTAATATTTCTTCTCTATGAGCAATAAATAATACTCGCTCATATTTTGCAGAATCAAATGCAGCTAAATACGTCTTTCCCACACCAGTAGCAGCCTGCACTAATGCTTTAATTGCACCCTCTGACCTACTATCCTCTAAAGCATACAAAGCCTCTATCTGTGCTCCTCTTGGTTGAAATAGTGCCTCTACCTTATTATCATTCTTATCCTCTACATCATCATACTTATCTAAATCCTTTAATACAGATGGTTTATGCCAATTCTTAGAATATCTTGTCAGTTCGTTATCATCAATCACAATAGAATGATTTTCAAACAAATCTAAAAATGTATCATAGAACAGACTAAAATTCTTTTTATCATCAAGACTATTAAAACGATAATTCCACTCTATGCCAGACGTTAATGCACTTCTTGAAATATTAGAAGAACCTATATATATTTCTTCAAAATTTTCATAGTGAAAAATATATGACTTTGGATGAAATGAGCGAGACTTATCATTGTAAAACCTTAAATCCACTCTATTACCTAACTCCTTTTTAATTAGGCATAGTGCAGAGGGCTGTGTGATGCCAAGATAATTTCCAGTAAGAATTCTAACTTGAACACCACGATCTAAAGCTGATTTCAAATCCTCTAGAATCATTCTAACTCCTGATTCCATCAGAAAAGAAACAATAATATCAATCTTCTCTGCTTTTAATATACTCATTTTTAACTGATAATATAAAAATCGATTGCTGTCTTTATCACCTGTCATAACATCTGTATGTTCTATTTGCATCTTGTCAATCTCTATATTTTTCGCAAAATCAGATTGAGCCATCTTTCTTCACCTCTTCCTGGTCGTACATCCGAAGTTATCCATTGCTCTTCTATCTCTAAACTATCTATTTCACTCAAAAACTTTGCAAATGTCTCTTCTGTCATATCTGTAAAATAACGTCCATTCCTTTCACCTTCAAAAGTTCCATATTTAAAGGATGTATAGATAATCCCATTCTCTTTTAATGCAATCGCCATTTTTTTCATTACATCTGCTAATTCTCCAAGTGGTAAATGCAAAATAGAAGAACATGCCCAAATACCATCATACTTATTTACTTCTGACAATTCCTTAAAAAGCATATTTTTAACTTCAATTCCAGTATATTTACAAGCTAGCTTACATAGCTCTTTTGAACCATCCACTGCTTCCACACTATAACCCTGCTCTAAAAAAAATCTTGTATCACGTCCAGAACCACAACCAAAGTCAAGTATATTAGAACCATTTTTTAATTTTGCCAAAAAATGTTCTTGTGTTGTAGCAAATTCAACATTTACAGTATTTTTATAAAATTCATCAGCATAATTATCATAATAATCAAGAGTATTATTGTACTTCATCATATTCTCCTTAATAAGTATTATTTTGCCTAGTTGAGGTCACCATAGCAACTATTTTGTACAAACACCAATAATAACTCCAGTAGCTTTTTGTATAAAATATGGATGCTCCTCTGAAATTTTTTTCTTAAGATATTCCTTTAACCTATGCTCGTTTTTTACAACAATCGTATTAATATTTCCTGGTAATGATGCTAAATAATTAAATATAGCATCTACATCTGGCACCAATAAATTATTATCATGTTTCAATACTTTCACTTTCGAAAAATATGGAAGTATCTGTTCTTCTCCATTTTCTAACGAAAATCCTTGTGACATCCAACTAGGTGCTTCTGCTTCAGGTGCAAATCCTTGTATTAAATCAAAGATTTCTTTCATATGATTTTCCCCTACTGTAGAGGCAAAAAATTTACCATTAACTTTTGTTAGCTCTGACATTCTTTTTATCAAACACTCTCTGTTATCAGCATCAATATGATATAACATATGGTTTGCCATTACTCTATCATAGATTCCATCTATAGAAAGCTTTGTGGCATCCATCTCTTTATAAATAAATTTAATATTTCTTCCTTTAAAATCACTTTCATAAGTCATAAGCTTCTTCTTTGCTTTATCTAACATTGCCCTTGAAACATCCACAAGTGTTATACATACACCATTAGGTATATTTTCTCGCATCTCTAACCATATTTCAGCATTACCACATCCCACATCTAGAACTTGCATATTCTCTTTTAACTCAAATTTTTCAAACAACCATTGATACCATGTTTCCTCTGCTGTACTATAAATATGAATATTTATTCTTTTTTCTAAATTATCACTTTGTAAATAATTTTTTCGTATCTCCTCTTTTCTAGACGAAATTCTCATAATTTCTAGCATCTTATCCCATCGACCAACCTCAGAAAGCTGTCTAATTTCAATAACTGCATGTAAAATTTCTTCCAAATGTGTAAGTTTCTCTCGTATCAACTGTTCCTGTCTAGTAAAAGAAACCATTTCATCACCATCATAAATCATTCTTCGTATTTCCTCTAAAGGAAAATCCAAATATTTTAATAATAATATTTTTTGTAAATCCTCTACACTTTTTTTACCAAACATTTTATATCCATGTTCTGTAATCTGTTCTGGCTTTAATAGCCCCTTGTCAACATAATGTCGAATCGTTTTATAAGATGCACCAGAAATCTTTGCTAACTCTCCACTTGTAAAATAAAATTTATCTTCACTCATACCTTTATTTTATCCTTTCCAAATTTTTAAGAAACTGCAGTTTTCTATAAAAATATTAAAAACTATGCCCTTAGGTCAATGTCAAGAATAAATTTTTTT
>JALENK010000019.1 GCA_022767515.1 Clostridium sp. | reverse complement strand
CTAAAAAATGATTAAGTTGTTCTTGAGAATAATATCTATATCCAGTATCTTCAACTCTAACTGGTTTCAACTTTCCATTTTTATCCCAATTTCTTAGAGTTTTTGTAGTTTTCCCAATAGCTTTAGCAAACTACCCTATTGAATAATATTTCAATAAAATCGCCTCCTAAAACTATTACAATAAAAATTAGAATATAATTCTATGTTTTTATAAAGTTTTCTAATATTTTATTAACTGCTAATCACCTCCCTATCAATTTCAATTAATTTTATTTCATTAGCAAGTGCTTGTTTAAACACATCTACTAAGTTACTATTACTTGAATATAAACATGTTGATGACTGCTCATTTTCAATCTCACCAGTTAAAACATATGTTGAATCTATAATAATTCTTATCTGAGAATCATCACATTCTTTTAAATATAACTTTGCTCCATCTAAAATAAAGGCTTTATCTGTAATAATTACAACCTTAATATTTTGTTTTATAAGCTCTTTAAGTATATCCTTAAGCTCATTTATTCTATTTAGAGACATAAAAATATACACTCTTTCCTTTGCACTTAAAAGCATATTTTTAAGCTTATCTAAAATATTCTTTTTGCCACGAATTGTAATATATCCATCCATCTTTTGACGTTTCTTAGGAATATCTAAAATTAATTCTTCCTTAAGCTCATTTAAAAAACGTATCTTATTATTACAAAACTCTTCTATATCCACTGGCATATAAGAAATGGCATTTTCTTGGAGCATATAAGCTGCACCTTTGTCTACTAGACTCGCAAGTGTACTATATGTATTAGATTTTGAAATTCCAGACAGCTTCGAAGCCTCATAACCATTAAGCTTCCCCTCTGAAAAAAGCAATGAATAAATTACTGCCTCTTGTCTTGTTAATCCAAAATTCATTAACTTCTCTAAAATATCCATAAGTTCTCCATTAAAATTTACTAAAACATATCAGTATATATCGAAGAAACATCAATAAGTGTTCCTCTATAGGAATACTATATACCATATAATATTTTTTTGTCAACAGATTACTTTAATTTAGTGCCTTCTTCATCCTGGTATATCTTACCTTCCTTCATTAGTGCTCCAAGTGCCATCTTAAAATAATTCTTAGATGTAAAGAAATTTTCTTTAATTATTTCTGGAGAAGTCTTATCATTATAAGGTATCATACCATCATTTTCAGCAAGTGCAAGCATAATTCTTTCTTTTATTTCTTCTCTTGCATCCAATCTCTTTTTTCTAGGTGTTACCCCAACTACTCCATCTTCATATATCTTTTTTACCCTTACCTTAAGCTTATCTCCTGGAAATATGCTCTTATAATGCTCATTTCCAAGAATTATAGCCTGATACTTACCATCAATTGCTACTCTAATTGTTTTTTCTCCACCTTTTCCATAAGTGATTACTTCAACTTCATCATCTACCTTATAGCCTTCACCAATATCAATGTAAGAATCCACATAAGTAGTTGCTGCTAATCTTCCTGTTTTATCCACATATGCATATAATAAATAGCTCTTTCCTGTTACCAATTTAAATTTTTGTTCTTTAAGTGGTATGAAAATATCTCTTTCCAATCCCATATCTGCAAAAGCTCCAAAATTGCTATTTCCAACTATTTTTAAATAAGCAACTTCCCCTACTTTTATTAATGGTTGCTTTAATGTAGCAATTATTCTTTCTTGACTATCTCTATATATAAATGCATTTACCATTTCATCAATATTTATACTATTACCATTAAGTGAACCATTGGGTAGTAATACAGAATTTTTCTCATTATCAACAAGATAATATCCAAACTCTGTTTGTCTATCGACTTTTAATTCATTATATTCTCCAATTTTTATCATAATATATCCCTACTTTCGTTATTATTCTATCATACTCTCAATTATATTGTTATTACTTTCTTATTATCATATTCATAAATTTGAATAAGTTTTACTTTATCACCGTATATATAATTATATCAAATAATCTAGGGAGTAAATCTTGAAAACTAATAATTTAAAATTTTATTATGGTATCCCACATGCTCACACAATATTATCAACAGGCAAAGGCACTCCCTTTGATGCAATTATATATAGTAAAAATAATAATTTAGACTTTTTAATTATAACAGATCATAATTCCTATCTTAAAAAAGATATAATAGTTAATCATAAAACTCAAAACCGATGGAATTATCTATTACATTCTATTAATAAATACAGAAAAAAAAATAGTGGTTTCCTTCCCGTATATGGCTTTGAAACACGCACATACCTCTATGGTGACTTTAATATAATAAATCCAACGACCTATTTTACTGGAACTTTGAACAACCTAAAATTATTAGTACTTTGGATGCTAAACAACCCTAATGCCTTCATTATTATTAATCACCCTCACTCTAATATACTAAATTTAGAATATAATGAAATATTTAATAAAATAATAACTAGCTTTGAGGTTGGAAATGGTTCTCTAAAAGGCAAATACTTAAGATTTGATAAGAATTACTATGCTCTACTTGATAAAGGTTGGAAGCTTGGTGCTGTAAATGGGCAAGATAATCACAAATTGAATTGGGGTGATAGTGAAAACTTAACTGTATTTTTAGCTGAAGATTTATCAATCACTTCTCTTGTATATGCTTTCAGAAACCGACTTACCTATTCAACTGAATCTAAAACTTTAAAAATGTATTTTAAAATTAATAATACCTTTATGGGTGGAATACTAAAAGCAGATAAATCCTATAAACTAAAATTTTTTATTTACTGTCAAGATAAAAACTATGAAATATCTTCTATAGAAATAGTTACAAACCATAACAAAGTCATAAAAGAAATAAATAATATTAATATTAACTCAATTAAATATCTATACGAACACGAACATAATGAAGATGAAACTTGGTATTTAATACGAATACATCAAGCAAAAAACAAGCTTTGCATAAGTTCTCCTATTTTTATCGAATCATAAAAAACACTCGCAGAACAAAATTCTGCGAGCCTCTAAATTACTTCTTATTATTATCCCTATATTTTGCTCTATTAGGCTTTGCTTTTGACTTAATAACAATCTTCTTCTCCGGCTCAATTTTTACTTTACCAGATGTATGAATATCCAAAAACCACGCAAACAAATAAACTGCTAATAGCATAATTACCGTATTAATTAATAGATTATCAGTTCTTATTATTATCTCCACTACAATCGCAATTATTGCCAACGCTAATGGTATAAATTTATTTATTGATACTTTGTTAAAAACAAACATTTTAAGTACAAAAATACCTCCTAATACTAAAATCAGCATTAATATGAAGTATAAAATTGTTAACAATACACCCATTTTTTCACACTCCTTAAAATATAATATAATAACTATATTAAATTATTGTTTTATTTTTTTCAATATTTTTTAAATATTTGCGAATAAAAAATGTAATTATGGATAATAATAAGATAAGAAAGGGAGTGTGTTATTATGAAGTTTTTAGATGTATTAGCTCTTACTCTTGTCGTAATAGGTTGTATTAATTGGGGACTAGTAGGACTTTTCCAAATAGATTTAGTTGCAATCTTATTTGGAAATCTTAGTATTATTAGCCGAATTATATATACCATTATTGGTATAGCTGGATTATATGCATGTAAATTTTATGGTAGTACTTCTGATTAAAAAATAGTACATCATATTAGTGCACTTACTAATATGATGTACTATTTTTTAATGTAAAATCTTAAAATATTTTTTTACTTTGCAATAAAATAATAAAAAACTTAAGATTAATTTAAGGTTATATCCATTTCTTTTTTATCATTTTAATATATAATTAATTGTAGATAATAAATATATTATTCGATTACTATACAGGGGTGATTAAAATGAATATAACCATTCAAACTGAGATTATGTATCCTTTATTGTTTTTTATAATTTATTCATTTCTTGGATGGGTTGGTGAAGTAGCCTATGCTTATAAGAACCAAAAAAAATTTGTAAATAGAGGCTTTTTATTTGGACCTTATTGCCCAATTTATGGTGCTTCTCTAGTATTACTAATTACTTTCTTAACATCAATTAGCGATAACATTTTTATACAATATATTTTAGCAACAATCATTACATCTACTATAGAATACCTAGCAGGTTACATACTAGAAAAATCTTTCAAGAGAAAATATTGGGATTATACTGAAGACCCATTTAACTTACATGGAAGAATATGCTTACACTTTTCACTTATGTGGGGAGCAATTGCACTTGCTATCGTAAAAATTGGACATCCTTTAGTTGCTTACTTAGTAGGCTTAGTTCCAATCCCATTAATAACTGTTATATTTATAGTATTATTCGTACTTACAATGTTAGATTTCATACTAACACTATGTAATTTACTAAATGTAAAGAAACATTTAGGTAAATTATTTGCTAGATAAAAAAATGCTTCGAAAAAATGATTTCTCATTCTTTCGAAGCTCTTTTTTTATCATATTTTCTTTATTTCTTCAAATAATTCAATTGCTGCATTCTTTGGTCCTTCTTTTTCTTGACCACTAACACCTAAGCAAGTTTTTATTTGTCCTACTTTGACATTACATTTATTAAACATTGCATCAAAATATTTTTCAATTAATACTTCTGTATCTTCTTTCTTTTGCACTGGACCAAATGGATTTGCAAAAAATGTTTCTACTAGTCCTTTTTCTGTAGTAGTACCTTTTGCCATTCTAGCTCCAGAAACAAATACGCCCATAGCTTCCTTTGGAGTCTTAAAATAATCTAAAGAATTTTGTCCTTCATTCACTGCTGTATAGTTGTTAGCATAGAAGAAGTAATCCACAGGGTATCCTTTAACAACTTCTTTATATGGAGTTGTTGGCATTACAAGTCTTGCATTTATTTTATCTGGATTCATAAATATACTTCTATCAATTTCTTTAAATGCATAACCTTGGTCTAAGTCATCTAATCTTACAAAAGCTCCAATTTCAGTTCCATAGCCTACAATCTTATCCTCTTCTAGCTTGAATGTTCCCATATCATCAAATATTATAAGCATCTCAGAAACATAATCTTCACTTAATGCTCTAAAGGCTTCTATACTTTCAGATTTACCAGCACCACTATCTCCCATTATTACTACATTAGCTGTCTTACCATTTTTCATAATAATATTTACCATAGCACCATGTATTGGTAAAAAGCCTTTCTTTATCATTATTAAATTGTGTAATGTTAATGCCATCTTCTTCATATATCCAAAGTAATCAATTTTTTCTGAATGATTTATATAACCAAGCATTATATCATTCTTTTTATCATCATAGAATACAGTCTTTAATTCATCACCATCATCACTTGCGCCAAATACAAATATCATATCAGGCTTTCTTCCTCTACATTCCTCTTTTCTAGCCATTTCAAAAAGATTACATAAAGTTATACCATGTTCCATATAATCTCTATGAAAATAGATATATGCAAGAGATTCTCCAACCTTTGCAGGATAACAGAACCAATGATCTTTATTAATATTAGTATACTTTAATGGATTATAATCAACTTCTGTAAATAATCCATCTCTTGTATTTTTCTTTGGATAAGTAATAAATGGGGTTTCAAGCATTATTGAATCAATAAATGGTATATCCTCTAAAACTTCATACCCTTCTGGTATAGGCCATACTAGTCCTGTTATCATTATACTTGCATTACCTCCAGCTGGTATTTGTCTATAAACCTTAGGAACAACACCTATTATATTCTTTTCTATCTTTCTATATAAATTTAATATTAGAGCTGAGAAATTAGAATTTGCTTCTGTAAAACTCATTGCTGCTAATCCACTCTCTAATGTTCCTGCATGAACAAGTGTATACCTTTCAAGCTTTCTCCAAAATGAATATAAATCTTCTACCACAACTATAAATTCATTCCTGTCTTCCACTACTGAGGTATATCTTGGATTTGTTATATCACTTGCATCCATAACTGTTAGGCATCTAAAAACTTTAGATATTATATCTCTAATTTTACCAATATCATTAGTTCCTATTGCTTTTTCAAGATACTTAAAAGTTCTTAACTTTTTCCCTTGAGCTTTTTTTAAATAAACATCTAATACCCTTCTAAAACCTTCACTTTCCAAAACAGCTTCGAAAGTATTACAGTACTTTGCAGTAAAGTTAATGATTATTTTTTCATTACTTATAGAAAATTCTTTTCTCATATATATCCTCCTAATATGAATTTATTGTCTTTTCAAAATTGCATTATTTGTTCTTTTTCAAAGAATTTAAAAGTATTATAGCATATTTTTTGCAATTTTAAAATATTAAAATCTTCATTTAAAAACTATTTAAGTAAATATGTTGTATGTTTAACATATTTATAATATTATTTATAATACAAGGAGGTTAACAAAATGAAAAAAAATATCATATTATTATTTACTATTATTCTAAGTTTGGTACTTTTATTACCTGGTTGTAATGCTCAAGACATTCTTTCTTCTAATAACAATACTTCAAGTACTATATCTAATACAAATAACTCTAGTCAAATGAAAGTCCATTTTATTGATGTTGGACAAGGAGATTCTATACTAATACAAGTTAATGACAAAAATATGCTTATTGACTGTGGTCCTAGAGAAGGTAAAGACAATTTATTTAATTATTTAAACAAATTAAATATAAAAACGCTTGATTATGTAATTGCTACTCATCCTCATGCAGACCACATTGGTAATATGGCAGATATCATAAACAAATATGACGTTAAGAAATTCTATTCACCAAAGGTTCAAAATTCAACTAAAACTTATGAAAAAATGGTAGATGCATTAAAAAATAAAAATTTAAAAATTAATGTAATTAAATCTGGTACTAATATTGATTTAGGAGATAATACTAAACTAGATGTATTTTCTCCAAACAAAGATAAATATGACAATCTAAACAATTATTCACCTATAATGAAACTTACATATGGAAAGACCTCTTTCCTTCTTACTGGAGATGCTGAAACACTTGTTGAAAAAGAAGTATTAACAAATAATTGTGATGTTTCAGCTGATGTGATTAAATTTGGACATCATGGTTCATCCTCTTCTTCATCAGAAGAATTTATAAGTAAAGTAAATCCATCAATTGGAATAATATGTGTTGGTAAGGATAATGATTATAATCATCCACACAAGGAAACCTTAAACACTATAAAAAAACACAATATAACAACTTATAGAACTGACAAAGATGGTACAATTGTTCTAACTTCAGACGGTCAAAAAATTTCAAAATAAAGCTATATGGTATAATTCACTCCTCTTTAGAATATGTTTTATTGTAATCTAAAGGAGTGACTTATATATTGGCAAAGGATAATTTTTTTAAAAATTCTTTTTTACTAACAATTTCTAATATAACAACAGGTATTTTGGGCTTTATTTTTTCAATATATTTATCAAAAATAATTGGACCAGAGGGAATGGGGCTATATAATCTAGTAATGCCTATTTATAACCTTTTTATTTGTGTTATGACAGCAGGTGTTGCTGCCTCAATCTCTCAAATATCTGCTATCTACTATGAAAAAGGTGAAAACAACAATCTTATAAAAACAATAAAAACTGTAAGTATCTTTAATTTCATATGGGCACTTTTTGTAGCCTTATTAGTGTTTATATGTGCTGATATAATTGGAAGATATGGAATTAAAGATATTAGAACTGTTGATGCTATAAAGGTAACTTGTCCTGCTATGATTTTTATTGCCCTTTCAAATATACTTAAGGGATTCTTTCTTGGAACATCTAAAATCACCACTCCTGCAATAATTGATATATTTGAAAAAGCTCTTAGAATTTTAACTGTTGCTATATTAATCTATGCTTTTTCAGCAAAAGATTTACAAACTCTTGTCACGCTTTGCTATGTAGCACTTGCACTTGGAGAACTCCAAAGCTTACTTCTACTTTTTTTCTATTATAAACATACTGTAAAAAAACTTCCCAAAACATATGAAAAAGCGGATAGTCGATTTCAACTTTTATTTAATGTACTTATTATTTCTCTACCACTAACCCTTAATGGATTTTTAAGTAATATTTTCAATACCTTATCTACACTTGTAATTCCTAGATGCCTTGTAAATGCTGGTTTCGAACATTCTGAAGCATTAGCTATGATCGGAAAATTTACTGGTATGGCCATGATGATAATAGGCATACCACTAATTGTGGTAAACTCTATAAATATGTTACTTATCCCAGACCTATCTCAAACAATAATAAAGGGAAATTATTATAATGCCTCTATCAGAATAAAAAAAGTTATGAAAATCTCACTTCTATTAGGACTTTCAACCACTGTTATATGTTTAATCATTCCAGATGTGCTTGGAGAAATGTTCTATTCAAGAAATGACCTTGGTAGCTATATAAAATCTTCTGGGCTTTGCGCACCAATATTTTTTATTTCTGTTCCACTGTACAGTGTATTAAATGGATTAAACAAACAAGGTATTATTTTAAGAAATTCATTACTTGTAGCAGCTCTAGAGCTTGTTTGCCTTTATATTTTTACGTCTATACCTTCCATAAATATTTATGGATATGCAATAACCCTTTTTTTAACCTCATTAATTAGTATAATTATTAATTTATATGAGATAAAAAAACATATAACACTAAACATATCCTTAACTAATACCCTAATTTATATCCTTTTGGCTGTTATAACATACTTTATTATTAATATAATAACAATAAAATTACTATTACCAATAACAAAATTGAAAAGTATAATTATTACTATTTCTATATTTTTAATATTTATATTTTGGGGTACCTTTGGTGATAATGAAAATTAAAAGTTGCATAGCAATGTTTATTGCTGTGCAACTTTTAATTTACTATTTTAAATTTTTTCTTAAAAACTTAGGCATAAATTTTAATAATTTAGGTGATATTGAATCAAAATCTGCTTTCTTGATTCCTCCAATCATAATCATAATATACAGATATATGAACCCTCCGACACCTATTAGTACTACTAATTCTGGTATGCATGTCAATCTTGTTTCTCCAACAAGTCTATATAAGAAATCAAATGGCCATGATAACACCCACAATGACACTGCCATCACTAAAGATGCTATTAATGGTTTTTTAAGAAGTTTTATAAATGACATCTTTATCTTCTCTCTTTTACAAATCTTTCTATGATTCAAAATTGTAGGTATTAAATACCAAAAAAAGTTACCAATTAATACTCCATTAATATTAAAAGCATTAATTCTTACACAGAAATAATTTAATATAATTTTACTTAATATTCCTATAGAAAATGTCATCAAAACATAATAAAAACCATTTAGTCCTTGTAAAATAGAAGCTTGCACCTGTGATACTGCCATAAAGACCAATATAAATGCACCAAATGCCATTAAGCTTATTGCTTCCCACTCATTATTATTAAAAAATATTTTATATAATGGTTTTGCCACCATTATAAAACCTACTGCTGATGGTAGTGAAACAGCAAGACAAATTCTAAGTGCATCCTTAGTCTTTTTTCTAATCTCTCTGCCTTGCTTAAGAACCCTAAGCTTTGATATTGAAGGAAGTGTAGCTGTTGCAATCGCTGTAATAACTACCATAGGAACCCCTATTAGTGTTCTATAATATCCATAATACCCATATAACGTATGAGCTTCTGATTCTGAATATCCGGTACTTTGAAGAATAGTAGTTACATTTGATGAATCTATTAACCCTCCAAGATTTTGAAGTCCTGAACTCAAAATAATTGGTATAGAATAGATAAGTATTCTTTGTAATATTAATTGAAAGTTTATCTTAGTTTTATCTGTAGAATCTATTTCATCATACTTCTTTCTTTGATACGCAAATATCAGATATGCACAAGCAAATAATGCCCCAACTGATGTTCCAATCTGTGCACCAGCAACCCCTAGAGGTAAACTTGTCTTAATAAATATATAAGCAAATACTAAACTTATTGCAACATTTAAAAGTTGCTCTAATACTTGTGAAACTGCTATAGCTTTCATATTCCCCTTACCTTGCATAAATCCTCGATAAGCGGAAAGAACCGTTGTTATCATAATACATGGTGCTAATGTAGCAATTCCTGCTGAAATTTGTGAGCTTCCCATTTTGCTAGCTATAGAATCTGAAAAAACAATCATCAATGTACTAGCTAGTGCTCCTACTAGAAGATAAAATACTCTTGAAATATTTAATGCATTTCTTGCTGCATCTTCATTTCCAATTGCAGAAAGTTCAGAAACAACCTTAGCTACAGCTGGTTGAACACCAACACTTGTTATGGCATAAATAAATAAAAATACATCCATTACCTGTACATATATACCATATCCTTCTGAACCTAGTATGGCATTTAAAACTGGGGTATATACAACAGATATTACTTTACTTAATATGCCTGCTATAGAAAGGATTAGTACCCCCTTAGCATTATTTGTAGTCTTTTCCATATTATCCCCCATTAAATAGTAACTTTGAATACATCTTGCTTAATCTTTTTTAATAATGGTGGAAGAGCTTGTGCAATAGTTTTATTTTTTAAGTATTCAAGATTTCCACTTGTTTCTCTAAATATTAATTTATAAGCATATAAAAATTGAAAATCTAATCCAAATTTATTTCTAAATGCAACATTAATTTCTTTTTTTCCATATTTTACATCTCCAATTATTGGATTACCTATATGTGCTAAATGTGCTCTTATCTGATGGCTTCTTCCTGTAATCAAATGTATTTCTAAAAATGAATACGCACCATTTGTTTCCACTGTCTTAACTTTCATCTTTATTTCCTTAGAATTTGGAACTTTTTCATCATATATTTTTGATATGTTCTTTTCTGGATTTTTAACTATATACGCAGTTAATAATCCATCTTTTACTCTTCCTTGAACTATAGTATAGTAATACTTTTCAATCTTATCTTCTCTAATCATTTCATTTAGATTTCTTAATGCTTCAAAGTTCTTACCAAAAATAACAATCCCTGAAGTATTTTTATCTAATCTATTACAAGAAGCTGGTGTAAATGTAACCTCATTTTCTGGTACATATTCACCCTTTTCATACAAATAAGATAACACATAGTCTGTTAATGTAGGCTCTCCATCCTTAGAATCTGGATGTACTAACATTCCTGGACACTTCTCTGCAATTAATATATTATTATCTTCATAAGTTATCTTCATTCCACTTGCATCTACATTTTGAAAATTATGCTTAACTTCTCTTTTACTTTGAATATACCTAATTTCTACAACTTCTCCTTCATTAAGGACATATTTTTCCTTTTGTTTCTTTCCATCAACTCTTATGTCTCCCTTTCTTAGTGCCTTAAAGATTGCACTTAAAGGTACATCCTTAAGAAGCTTTCTTAAAAATTTATCTAATCTTTGACCCGCTTCATTTGGACCTATATTTATATTCAAAAAATCAACTCCTAAATCAATTTTTAACACTTGTATTTAGATTATTAAATATCTACTATATTGTCAAATATTTATTCTACTAATAATTTATTTCAAAATAATTATTAAGAAGTTTTAAATATGCCTCTGGCTCGATAACAAATTCATTAATTCCATCTGTTAATGCAATTATTGAACATTCATCTTCTTTATCACTTGATACATAAACAAGCTTATAAAATTCTTCTATATTAAGCTCCTTCAACTCTGCATCAAAACCTTCTGATAATACTGGTTCTAATAATATATCTTTATTTTCATCAGTAACTGCAATAACTACTCCACCATTTTTTAATATAGGCACATCCATTTCCTTATTATTTATATACCACACTCTTTCATTTTTTAATATCTTTTCAGTAAGCTTTTGGCAAATATAATATAAAAATTCTTCATAGTTATCAACTACTGATTCATCCTCTTCTGACTCTACAGCACCTGTTATAAATTCATCAACAACTAAATTCATAGCTAGTATGTCTTCTGACATTGTAGTATCTTCAAAAGCTTCCTTATCCTCAGCCATAATCATATTTCTTAATCTAATAATAATTTCTTCACTATCTGGTATATCAATTAATTTTTGAACCATTTCATATACATCATTAACCGGAACTGTTATTTCATATCTTCCATCTGTTAATATAATCATTTCATCTTCATTTTCATTAAGTATCTCTATAAATTTATAAAACTGAATAGGTGTAAGTTTATCTAAATCACAGTTAATTCCAGCATTCTTTATTGGTGCTAAAATTCTATCACTAAAATATTCATTACAACATAAAATTATGCTACCATCTCTTTTTATTGGAGCATCCTCTAAACTATCTCTAACATACCATATATTAGAATAATCTTTCATTTTCTTTAGTGCCTTAAATATTAAACTATTAATAATTCCTTTAAAATACTCAACATCTTGCATATTTTTCATTTCAAGAGCCTGCTTTATAAAATTCTCCTTAACCATTTCAGCTGTAAATATATCTTCTATGGCTGTTGTTTCAAAAAACACAGTTTCATTGCCATTTAAAACAGCCTGCATCATTTCATCAACTCTCTCATCCTTAATCAAATCATTATATCCATAATTAATTATTCTTAAGGTAGGTAATTGAATTTGTGGCTCTAACTTCTTCTTTTTTATTTCATCAATTTCTTCTGGTGACAATCTTAGCTTTATCTCATGAGAAAAATTATTGACATCTATCATCTTTACTGGTGATATAAAAAATAAACATAAACCTTCATTTAGTAATATTTCTTTTATCCCCATATAATCACATATTTGAAATATACTATTAAATTCATTTTCTCCCCTGTATAATTCTCCTATTAATGGCGTATTTTTATACTTAAAGCCCTCATAATGATTTACCCAGTTTAATGCATGCTCATATTCTGTAAATAAAAAAATAACTGGCTCTCCATCCTTATCTGCTACAAATGGTTTTCTATACTTAGAAGTATCATCTTGATTTGACAAAATTATATATACTTTTTCAAGTGAATTCAATTCTTTCAATATTTGATTATAAACTTCTTCTTTTTTTTCTGTATCAGGTTTGATTTTTTCATATTTGCTAATTAATGTTTGTATCATAATCATCATTCCTCTCCATCTGAATATATATCTATAATAAATAAAAATTCATCAAATGCTCTTTCAAAAGCATCCACAACATCTGGACTAAAATGCTTTCCTTTCTCCGCTATTATCTTATTATATGCTTCTTGTGGACTCCATCCTTTTTTATAGCTTCTTTTACTAACTAGTGCATCAAACACGTCCGCCACTGCTACTATTCTACTTATCATATGAATTTGATCTGTTTTCATACCTAAATACCCTGTTCCGTCCCATCTCTCATGATGCTCTAAAGCAATAATTCTAGCATATTCCATTATCTTACCTTTAGCATTATGAAGCAAATTTTCCCCTTCAATTACATGGCTTTTAATAATGGCAAATTCTTCATCACTAAGAGCTCCTGGCTTTTCTAATATATCGGATGATATCATTAATTTACCAACATCATGCATCATAGATGCTATTCTTATATACTCAATCTCTTCTCTTGAAAATCCTATCTCTCTTGCAAGTATTCTACAGTACTCCGAAACCCTTTTTACATGTTGACCTGTTTCACCTGACTTAGCTTCAATTATTTGGGCAAAAGATATTATTACCTGCTCTTGTGTATATAAAATATTATTAGCATTTTGCTGTTGTTTTATAATAAAAGAATATGCTTTAGAAATAATTTGCACACATACAAAGGAAACAACTCCAAATGCTAATATTCTAGGCAGAAAAATATACCTAAATGTATATAAGATTTCACTTCCATTTACATCATTATTTATAAGCATAATATTTCTGACATTCCAATCAACTAATCCAAAAATACAACCAAATACTGTTGATAATATCATCATAATAAAAGAGCTTACAATAGAAAAATACATCATATCTTTAGAATAATAACGGCATGTAATAATAATAGGAATTACAAAAAATAATACTGCTTGGTATGTAAAAAAGGTATATAATATCCCTACTGCCAATACTTCTGATATGCAGATAAAATACTTTATTGATTTTCTACGCATTCCTATAACCTCAACTAAGTATAGTGGCATCAATAGTATTACCGTTAAAAATAAAAATACTTCTGTAAAACTTTGATTTTTTATAATCAAATCAAGCACACTTAATAATTCAAACCCCAAACAACAAATCCACAATAACCCTAGTATACGTGCTACTTGTTTATTAGCATCATATTCATTTTCTAGTATAACCCTATTCAAAATTTCACCACCTAAAGCTATCTTTAAATTTATTATATCATAATATATATTCATTTTTATAAAAAAAGAAATAATCTCTAATATAAATTTTAAAGATTATTTCTTTTAACTTATAATAACAAATCATAAACAAACCATATTATCAACAATAACATTGCTACCATTAAACATATCGAAAGCTTGTCTATTACTTTATAAGTTCTAATTTCTACAGGCTTTTTAGGATTAATCATTATTGAATATTTTTTTCCTACTTCATATTGTATACCATTTTTTCCTATAGCATCCATACTCCACTCACTATAACGTTTATCTTTGTAACGATAAGTAAATTTTGCTATTTTTTCACTTCTATCTTTTTTTCCTGGTAGTTTTCTTTCATTTTCAATACATGTGCCTTCAACTTCGACATTACAATGCTTTCTATTTAAAATATACAAAACTCCACAAATAATAATTATTATGGCTAATACAACATCAAATATTTCCATTATTATACACCTCTAAAAAATATGTTATAAAAATTATATCATATTTTTATAATAATTAAATATTTTTTATTAAATTAACCATTTCTATTGCAGATAAAGCCGCATCATATCCTTTATTTCCAGCTTTTGTTCCTGCTCTTTCTATTGCTTGTTCTATATTTTCTGTTGTAACAACTCCAAATAAAACTGGTACTCCTGTCTGTAAACCAACTGTTGCTATTCCTTTTGAAACCTCATTACATACATAATCATAATGAGAAGTTTGTCCTCTTATAACTGTTCCAAGACAAATTATTGCATCATATTTGTTTGTTTTAGCCATTTTATCTGCAATCAATGGAATTTCAAATGCACCTGGAACCCAAGCCACTGTAATATTATCATCTTCAACTCCATGACGAGTTAAGCAATCCTTTGCTCCACCTAATAGCTTACTTACAATAAATTCATTGAATCTTGCTGCAACTATCCCTATCTTTATTCCTTCTGCTACTAATTTTCCTTCTAATACTTTCACTTTTTATCTTCTCCTTTATTTTAAAATTTCTTGAAATATATGTCCCATTTTTTCTTGTTTAGTTTTTAAATATTTAAAGTCATTTTCTTGTGGGGCAATTTCTATTGGTATTCTATTATTTATTTTTATATTAAAATCTTCTAGCTGATATATTTTATTTGGATTATTTGTCATTATATTAAGCGACTTAACTCCTAAATCCTTTAATATCTGTGCTCCGACCCAATATTCTCTTAAATCTGGTGCAAATCCAAGCTTTTCATTTGCTTCAACAGTATCATAACCTTGTTCTTGAAGAACATAGGCCTTCAATTTATTTATTAAACCTATACCTCTTCCTTCTTGACGCATATAAAGTAGTATTCCTCTTCCTTCCTTCTCAATCATCTCCATTGCTTTCTTTAATTGAAGTCCACAATCACATCTTCTTGAACCAAAAACATCACCAGTTAAACATTCAGAATGTACTCTGCAAAGTATATCTTCACCATCACCTATATCTCCCTTTACAAGAGCAATATGATGCTCACCTGTAATATCATTTACATAACCATGAATTACAAAATCTCCATATTCAGTAGGCATCTTAGCTACAGCCTCTGATTTAACATGATTATCATGTATTCTGCAATAATCCTGAAGAGATTTTATAGTGATAAACTTCAAGTCATACTTTTTAGCAAGCTCCCAAAGCTTTTCTCCTCTCATCATAGTTCCATCATCATCCATAATCTCGCAACATAATCCACATTCTTTAAGTCCTGCATGTCTCATTAAGTCTACTGTAGCTTCTGTATGTCCATTTCTACTCAACACTCCACCCTTGACAGCTACTAAAGGAAACATATGCCCAGGTCTTCTAAAATCCTCTGGTTTAGCACCATCTTCAACACACTTTCTTGCAGTTAGTGAACGTTCAACTGCTGAAATTCCTGTTGTGGTATCAATATGGTCAATAGATACTGTAAATGCTGTACAATGATTATCTGTATTATTTTCAACCATTTGAGATAGACCTAAGCTTTCAGCAATTTTACTATTCATAGGCATACATATTAATCCTTTAGCAACAGATGCCATAAGATTAACATTTTCCTGTGTTGCAAATTCTGCTGCACAAATAAAATCACCTTCATTTTCTCTATCTTCATCATCAGTTACTATTATTACTTTTCCATTTTTTAAATCTTCTAGTGCTTCCTGCACTGTATTAAACTTGTTCATCTATACCTCCTACATAAAGCCATTAGCTGATAAAAAATCTGTTGTTATTTTGCTTTTAGTATTTTTTTCTGAAACTTTATCCATAAAGCTTTTAACATATTTTCCAATCATATCATTTTCTATATTTATCACGTCATTTATTTTTTTGCTTAATATTGTAGTACTTTTTGCAGTGTGGGGAATAATTGATACGCTAAAGCTATCCTTTTCAAGCTTTGCTACAGTTAAGCTTATTCCATCTAAGGTTACAGAACCCTTATTTACAATCAAATCTATTATATTTTTTTCTGCCTGAATCCTAACCCAAACTGCATTTTTTTCTTGTTTTATATCTATAACTTTTCCAATGCCATCAACATGTCCTGACACAATGTGTCCACCAAACCTTCCACCTACTTGCATTGCTCTTTCAAGATTAACCTTACTTCCCGCCTTTAATAAAGCTAAATTAGTTTTTCTTACAGTCTCAGCCATAACATCAACAGCAAACTCATATTCATTAAAGGAATTGACTGTTAAGCAGACCCCATTTACAGCAATACTGTCTCCAATACAAACTGGCTTAAGTACCTTGTCTGCTCTAATGACTAAATTTCCACAGCCATTTTTTATTCCCATTTCCTTTACAGTTCCCACTTCTTCAATTATTCCTGTAAACAAACCTATTCCTCCTTTTTTACTGAATATTCTATTAAAATATCTTCTTTAAAAGTAGTAATCTTAGGCTCACTCAAATTTACACATTCTGAAAGTTTTTCGATTCCTCTGCCAGAAATAGGACTCTTAGCCTCCTTTCCTCCTAATAATTTAGGTGCAATAAATACTAAAACTTTATTTACTATTTTCTGATTAATTGCACTAAAGTTTAATTCTGCTCCACCTTCAAGAAGTATGCTATCAATCTTCATTTCTCCAAGCTTTTCCATTAGCTCTTGTAAATCTATCTTGCCTTCCTTTGATGCAACCTCAATAACTTTAATTCCTTCATTTTCAAGCAATTTCTTCTTACCATCAATATTATTATTACCTTTAATACAAGCAATTATCGTTTCAATTTGTTTTGCTGTTTTTACAATATTAGAATTCATATCAATTTTCAGATTACTATCACATATAATTCGTATTGGGTTAACTCCATTTTCCATTCTACAGTTAAGCATAGGGTTATCCTTTTCCACTGTAGCTCTTCCTACCATTATCCCCTTATATTTATGTCTTAAATAGTGAACATACTTCCTCGAGTCCTCTCCTGTTATCCACTTAGACTCACCACTAGATGTACATATCTTTCCATCTACCGTCATTGCATACTTCATTACCACATAAGGTCTTTTTGTAGTTATATAATGAAAAAATACATCATTTAACTTATCACATTCCTCTTTCATAAAGTCTTCAACAACTTCAATCCCAGCTTCTTTAAGAATTCTTACTCCCTTTCCACTGACCTTCTCATTTGGGTCTCTTGAACCAATTACTACTTTAGCTATCTTATTTTCAATTATCGCTTCTGTACATGGTGGCGTTTTTCCATAATGACAGCAAGGTTCAAGTGTAACATACATAGTTGCCCCTTCTAAGCTTTCTTTTGCAGATTTTATAGCATTTCTCTCTGCATGCAATTCTCCATATTTTTCATGATAACCTTCAGCAATTATCTTGCCATCCTTAACTATAACCGCACCCACTAATGGATTAGGACTTGTATTTCCTGTTCCCTTAGTTGCAAGTGAAATTGCTCTAAGCATAAAATCTTTTTCATTCAAACATATCACCCCAAATAAAAAAACTCTGAATGAATAAAAACCATACAGAGTTTAAATTTGCATAAAATATAAAATCCCTAGAATAAATATATTCCAGGGATAATTAATAACATACCATACAAATAATATCTTCTTTCATCCAGACTGTACTGTCGGCCTTGGAATTACACCAAGTCATGCTTGAATTAAGCTCGTGGGCTATACCACCGGTTAGGAATTACACCTTACCCTGAAGATTTAATATTCAATTACACAATCCATTATACTTATAAGTTTGCTATTTTTCAAGTATTATTTATTCCAATCTCTATTTTTAATATCTACTCTTTTTATTTTACCACTTGTTGTTTTAGGCATTTCTTTAACAAACTCAATATATCTTGGTCTCTTATAATTTGCTAAATTATGATTAAAATATATAAACATTTCTCTTTTCAATTCTTCTGTAGGCTCATACCCCTTATTAAGAACTATGGTTGCTTTAATTGCTTGTCCTCTAACCTTATCTGGAACTGGTGTTACAGCACATTCTAAAACACTTGGAAGCTTCATAATTTCATTTTCAATTTCAAAAGGTCCTACTCTATAACCAGATGATTTAATAACATCATCCACTCTTCCTACATACCAAATATAGCCATCCTCATCTTTATATGCCACATCACCAGTATGATAGTAACCATCATACCAAACCTCTTTATTTTTATCCTCTGCCTTATAATAGCCTTCAAATAATCCATCTGGAACGCCCTCATCAATAGCTATTGAGATTTCACCTTCTTCATTAGTTCCTGCTACTTCTCCATTTGGTAAAAGTATTTCAATCTTATATTGAGGATTTGGTTTTCCCATTGAACCTGGCTTTGGTTCCATTCCTACTAGATTACCAATTGTTAATGTAGTTTCTGTTTGACCGAATCCCTCCATTATCTTTAATCCAGTAGAGTCATAAAATTTATTAAATACCTCTGGATTCATTGCCTCTCCTGCAGTATTTACATTTGTCAATGATGATAAATCATACTTTGATAAATCCATTCTTATAAGTACTCTATACATTGTTGGAGGTGCACAGAATGTTGTTATTTTATACTTTTCTATTATTTTTAATATCTCTTTTGCATTAAACTCATCAAAATTATATGTAAGTATAGCAGCCTTACATAGCCATTGTCCATAAATCTTTCCCCATACAGCTTTTCCCCATCCAGTATCTGAAATAGTAAAGTGTATTCCATCCTCCTTTACTTGATTCCAATACTTAGCAGTAACATAATGTCCAAGCGGATATTTAAAGTTGTGAAGGGTCATCTTAGGATAACCAGTAGTTCCTGATGTAAAGAACATAAGCATTGGATCATCTCCTCCACTATTTTCTTCACCTTCTGGTCTTATATATTCATCTGAATACTTTTCAATCTCAGAATCAAAATTACTCCATCCTTCTGTTTCCTTACCTACTACAATCTTTATTTGAAGAGGATTATTAAGCTTTTTATCAGCCGAATCTATTGTGCTTGTAAGATTTTGATCAGAAGTTGAAATTATTGCCTTAACCTCTCCTGCTTCAATTCTTTGCATAAAGTCCTGTTCAACAATAAGAAAAGAAGTTGGTATAGCTATAGCTCCTATCTTATGTAAACCTAATAGTGCAAACCAAAATTGATAATGTCTCTTTAAAACAAGCATTACTTTATCTCCCTTTTTAATTCCTAAAGATTTAAAGTAATTTGCAGCCTTTGAAGAGTAATCACTCATCTCCTTAAATGAAAATCTTCTTTCTTCTTGTTTTCTTGAAAGAAATAACATTGCTAATTTATTAGGTGATTCTTTTGCCAGTTCATCTACAACATCATAAGCAAAATTAAATTTATCATCATTTTTAAATGAAATGCTTACTAATTCTCCTCTTTCATTTTCTACAACTGACATATATTTTTCTACAAATTTATTTTCCATGTGACACCTCATAATAATTAAAAATATTTTTTGAATGTTTCATATATATTTAAATTCGTTTTTCTTAAATTTACAAGTTTCATATCATTATTAACAAAACAATGACTAGAAGAACCTGTCGCATAGATTTCTCCATTAGACTTATTTCTTATTTCATAATCCATTGAAAATCTTAATCCATTAAATCCCTTTGGAATCAAACGAATTGAAAAAGAATCTCCAAATCTAAATGCCTTAATATATTTACAATATACATCAAGTACAGGAACCATTAAATTTTCATTTTCAACCTTATCAAATGGATAACCGATTTGAACCATAAAATTATTTCTTGCTTCTTCAAGCCACTTTACATAATTAGAATGATGTACAATGCCCATTTTATCTGTTTCATAATAAAATACTTCTCTCTCATAAGGCATAAGTTCATTTTTTTCCTTCATAAACAGAATCCTCCATAATTTTATTATAAAATTATAATTAAATTAACCTTATCTCCCTAATATATATATATCGTATCATATAGTTTTTTATACTACGTGTTAAAGTATATACCAATTAATTATAAGTGTCAATTAAGTTTTGTTACTAAATGATAAATGGATGTCGAATTAACAATAAAAACTTGCTAATTCGACATCCATTATTAGTCAAAATGTAAAACTACTAGTTCATCATCTTTTGTAATGGTTATTATATTGTTATTATCCTTTTTAACATCATTCATATCATACAATAAAGCATCATCTAAGCTACCTTTCTCATCTTTATCACACTTAGAAAATAAATATGCCTGTGGTGAATCTTCTGGGAATACCACTCCAATTGGCATATACTCATTATCTGTCATATCCATTACTTTAATTATAAGTTCTCTCTTACTTGAAAATTCAATTTTATCCTTTTTACTATCACTAAAATATTTCTTAAACATATTACTAGCTTTTATAGCGAAACAGTTACAATTATTTTCAAATTCATTGTTATCATCCATTGATGCCAAATCGCCTTCGTATGTTATCATATCCTTTATAATGCTTAATCTTAATGGATTAATTGAAAGCTGTGCATAAAGCTGACTTAAGAATTTATCACTAAGCATTAACTGGTCTATAGTTTCTGCTTCAATTATATCTAGATGCTTCTGTTCTCTAAGCTCAATAACATAATTTCTTAATGGCTTGTTATTTATATCCTTAGCTCTTAAATTATTAAGCTTACTCCAAAATACCAAAGGATTTTCATCTACTAACTCTTCTATATTCGTATCTTCTGATAAAAATAGAACTGAATCTATGTTTTCAACATTACTTAATACATATTGTTCCAATTCATACGGATTATCCAGAATTATAGGCTTATTTTCATTAGGATGCAGAACACTATCATATTTTGAATCTGCATAATAAGTTGAAATTTTTTCCTTATTATCCTTTATATCTAATAGTACCGCTTGTACATTCCCATCCTTATATTCTTTATTATAACAAGCAATGCTTTCTAGTATATAAGGCAACTTTTCATTTGAACCTATAATTATTATTTTCTTGTCTTTAATTAAATTTGAAGGTAAATATTTAGCTAATTTCACTTTATTATCTTTTGTAAAACAGTCTTTATCCCTAAGTAACTTTTCTTTTCTTTCTCTATAGAACGAATCAAAAATACACTCTTCATTTTCTGCTATATATACTCTATATTTATCTCCTAAATCAAATATTGGCATAGCACTTTTATGAAGCTGCATTTCCTGATAAATAGATAAATCTTTATTCCTATCATCCTTTTCAATAACATACAATTCGATACCTATAAATGAGAATAATTGCTGAAGTGCTGTATTTAATGATGGCATCAATGTAACTATACCTAGAACTTTACCCATAATCTGCTTGTAATTAACAGCTAAAGAATTAATATGACTATTATTATCATTTTTCCTATATTCATTTATTAGCTTATATGATTTTTCATTTGTAGCCTCAACTACAATATTTAATGGTCCAAATCCCTCTTTTTCTCTTAACTTAAAATACTCTTCTTTTCTTAAGTAAGAATATATATGCATATATTGCTTAGAAACCATAAAACCTGCAATATGTTCATCCTCTTTGGTATCTGGTGACATAATAATTACTGACTTTGCATAGTTAAGAGAAACCTCATCTAATGCAACTTCTGACATAACATCACAATTTCTAACTATGACATTTTTAAATTTACTAAATCCCTTTTTCCTCAGAGCTGTCTTTATTTTATCCATTGTCTCATTTTTATCTTCATTAGTAATTACAACTATATACGTATTCTTATAGTCATCATAAACATAATCACATATTAATAAAGGTACCCTATTATTCCAATTAACGATTACTATATGGTCTTTTAGACCTAATTTTCTAATACTTTTTTTAGACTTATCTAATATTGACATAATAATACTACTTACATAACCTATTGTACCACCAGTTAAGCAAATCATACCAAGCATAACTACAAATGTTGAAACAACTCTACTTATACTAGACTCCCCATATTGATACTTACCAGATGGATTTATCATAATTGTAAATGCACCAATCATACATTCAAAAAATCCTTTATCAGCATTTTCTGGCATTAACTTAAGTACAACTGTACCTATTATTACTGCAATTAAATTAATTAGAATCAATAACAAGAATATACTATAATGTTTCTTGTTCTCTACTAAATAACTCCACTTATTCCTTAATGTTCTTAACATTATCTACACCCCATCCTATTAAATTTTTATTTTACAAAAATACAATTGTTTTCTATATTTTAACATAAACTTTAAATCTTTTCTACAAAATTTATAATCTAATCAAAAAAAACTAGCCTTCATCCCCATAACTTGCTACGAGGGTGAAATCCTCCTTTTACATTATATCAAAGAAACTTACTTGATCACTTTCTTGAAGACCTGTTAAACAATTAAACTTTTTAAGAAGGTCTACTGTTGCATTTCCTATCTTTGCTCTTTTCTTTAAATTATCAATAGAGCTTATTGGTGTTTCTTCATGAGCAACTTTGTATATTGCCTCTGCTGCAACATTTCCCATACCTGAAATACTGTTTAATGGAGGTCTTAAAGCCTCTCCTTCTATCTGGAATTTAGTAGCATGCGATTTATATAAATCTATAGGAAGGAATGAAAAACCTCTTTCATATAATTCTAATATTATTTCTAAATCATCATACATATCCTTATCCTTTGGTGCTGCCATATTTCCTTGATCATTAATTTCTTTCATCTTTTGAATAACTCTTTCTTTTCCATATATCATAACTTCTGCATCAAAAGCTTTTGCTCTTATAGATAAATAAGCTGCATAATATGCAAGTGGTATATGTACTTTAAACCAAGCAATTCTAAATGCCATCATTACATATGCTGCTGCATGGGCTTTAGGGAACATATACTTTATCTTTTTACAAGACTCTATGTACCACTCTGGAACATTATGCTCTCTCATCAAAGCTTCATACTCGCCCCACTTTTTTAAATCCTTTAATGCATTACCTTTACGAACTGTTTCCATTATCTTAAATGATGTATCCTTTGGAAGTCCCATTTTTATAAGATATACCATAATATCATCTCTACAACAAACAGCATCACTTATACTTGTTATTATACCATTATCAATTAAATCCTTAGCATTTCCAAGCCAAACATCAGTTCCATGAGAAAGTCCTGATATACATAATAAGTCTGAAAAGCTTGTTGGCATAGTATCAACTAACATTCCTCTAACAAATTTTGTTCCAAATTCAGGTATACCAAAAGTTCCAACCTTAGAATTTATCTGTTCTGGTGTAACCTTAAGTGGCTCAGTAGAAGAAAATAATTTCATTGTATCCTTATCATCAAGTGGAATATCCTGTGGCTTGATTCCTGTTATATCTTGGAGCATTCTAATAACCGTAGGGTCGTCATGTCCTAGTATATCAAGCTTTAATAAATTAGAATCTATTGAGTGATAATCAAAGTGTGTAGTTATAATATCTGAATCAGGGTCATCAGCCGGATGCTGAACTGGACAAAATTCAAATATTTCTCTTCCCTTAGGCACAACAATAATTCCTCCCGGGTGCTGTCCTGTAGTCCTCTTAATTCCTGTACATCCTTTTGCTATTCTTATTGCTTCTGCATTATTAACTGGCATATTTTTTTCATCATAGTATTTCTTAACGTAACCAAATGCTGTTTTATCAGCAACCGTACCTATTGTTCCAGCCTTAAAAGTAGTTCCTTTACCAAAAATAACTTCTGTATACCTATGAGCTTTTGCCTGATATTCACCTGAGAAATTTAAATCTATATCTGGCTCCTTATCTCCATTGAATCCAAGGAAGGTTTCAAAAGGAATATCCATACCATCCTTACTTAATTCGCTTCCACAAACTGGACATAACTTATCTGGTAAATCATAACCATTCTTAGCTCCATAATCTGAAAAATCTGAGAACTTGCATTTTTTACATCTATAATGTGCTGGAAGTGCATTAACCTCCGTTATACCTGTCATATTAGCTACAAATGAAGAACCAACCGAACCTCTTGAACCAACCAAATATCCATCCTCATTTGACTTCCAAACAAGCTTTTGTGCAATAATATACATTACCGAAAATCCATTTTTAATAATCGAATCAAGCTCTCTGTCTAATCTCTCTTTAACTATTTCAGGAAGAGGGTCACCATAAAGTTCATATGCCTTAGTATAAGCTATATTTTTTATTTCTTCCTCGCATCCCTCTATATGTGGTGGACATTTCTCTGGAGATATCGGACTTATCTGCTGACACATATCTGATATCTTATTAGTATTTGTTACAACAACTTCATAAGCCTTATCCTTTCCTAAATATGAAAACTCCTCAAGCATCTCCTCTGTAGTTCTAAGATAAAGTGGTGCTTGATTATCTGCATCATCATAACCTTGACCCGCTTCTAAAATACGTCTATATATCTCATCCTCTGGGTCCATAAAATGTACATCTCCAGTTGCTACTACTAGTTTATTTAACTTTTCTCCAAGGGCAACTATCTTTTTATTTATCTCAATTAAACAATCCTTATTAGGAACACTTCCCTTTCTAACTAAATAATCATTATTTCCAAGAGGCTGTATCTCAAGATAATCATAATCCTTCGCTATCTCTTCAATCTCCTCGTCTGATTTTCCAAGAAGAATTGCTTGATATAATTCCCCTTCACTACAAGCACTACCTAATATAAGTCCTTCTGAATACTCTTTATACATACTCTTAAGAATTCTAGGTTTCTTATAAAAGTAATCTAAATGCGAATATGAAACTAGCTTATATAAATTCTTAAGTCCAACATAATCCTTTGCAAGTATAATTGCATGATAGGTCTTAAGCTTTTTATAAAATACCTTTTGTGCAGCTTCATCAAAGGCATATTTATCAATTTCTGAAACCTTAGTAGCTCCTCTTTCCTTAAGCTTCTGCATCATAATATTAAATACTTTAACAGTTGTATCAACATCATCTAAAGCTCTATGAGCTACTTCAACTTTGATTCCTAAATTCTTTGCAATTCTTCCAAGCTTGTAAGTCTTATAATCAGGAAATATATCGTATGCTAAAGACAAAGTATCCAAATAAGTAAAATCAAAATCATAGCCAAGCTCTCTAGCATAATGCTTTAAAAATCCAATATCAAAATCAGCATTATGAGCGACAAGTACACTACCTTCAATGAACTCTAACATTTTAGGAAATACTTTATCTATAGTCTCTGCCTCCTTAACCATATCGTCTGTAATATTAGTTACTTCTACCACTCTCATAGGAATAGGCTTTTCTGGATTTACAAAACAACTAAATTTATCTATGACTTTTCCATCCTGAACTTTCATTATTCCTATTTCTGTTATTTTTTCAGTCTTAGGAGAAAAACCTGTAGTCTCTAAATCTAATACACAATAAACACAGTCTATACTTTGATCCTTAACATTAGTTACACAAGGCTTTTTATCAGGTGCTAAATAAGCCTCTACTCCATAAATAACCTTCATATCCTTATTATCTCTACCAAGAAGCTTATGCGCCTCTGGAAATGCCTGAACTACACCATGGTCAGTTATAGCTATAGACTTCATATTCCAGCTCATTGCCCTCTTAATTAAATCCTTCGCACTAGACATAGCATCCATCTGACTCATCTTTGTATGCATATGTAATTCCACTCTTTTAACTTCTGCATTATCACTTCTTACTGTCTTCACTAATCCCTTACTTTCAATTACAGTATTTGCAATAACCTCCATTTCCTTTGAAAAATTACTAAATGTAGCATTACCTAAAAGACGAACCCCCTTAACCTTTTTAAGCCTTGATACAACCTCTTCACTTTTATCTGCCTCTACAAAGGTTTTACATGTAATCGAACTAGTTCCATCATATAAATCAAAAGATATCAAAAACTTACCACTTCTAAGCTCTTTAGCTTCTATATTAGAAATATCTCCTTCTAATACTATACGATTTTCATTTTGAGTAATATCTATTATTTTTATCATAGAGCCTTTAACATTTATACTTCTTCCTACAATTAATAATGCATTTGTCTCGGACTTAGAAGACTCTGCCACCTTCTCAATAGTCTTCTTTTCTTCATTATGCCCAGTTTTATTATTTTTAATCACCTTTTTAAGCCTTGATACAACCTCTTCACTTTCTAGTAACATATCCTCAGCATTAGCATTATCAATAAAATTAACATTATAATTTTCATTACAAAAATTTCTTATTTCTTCATTAATTTCTCTATCATATCTTAATTCCTTTAACGTTTCTGACACTGCAAAATTAAAATTAATATTTATATCCTTATTATTAATTTCCACATCACTATTTCCCATAGCGGCCTTTAATAACGGATGTTTATCTGAAACCAAAAGTAATATATTATTAATCTTATCTTCTATAGTTTTTTCATTTAACTTCTCAGTATATTTTATAACTATGTTGGAATATTTAATTTTAAATCTATTCTTAATAAAAGAATTAAACTGCTCTACTTCACACTTTTGAATATATTCATCTGAAATAATATTTATATCTAAAGCATTAGTTTTTTTCTTAAGTACAACATTTTCAATAATAGCGTCTTTTATATTTCCCTTACATTCATAATCACTGAAAATATCACTAATTTTTTTCATTAGACACCTTATCCTTTCAATAATCTATACTGTTTACTATCTCTTGCTCATTTAATAGCTTTTCTACCGATTTTATGTATCCCTCAACCTTTTGTGCTTTCCTTATCTCTTTAACATATTTTTTACTCTCTGAAAATAACGAGCCCATATAGTACCAAAGCTCCTTCATTTTAAAAAGCACATTTTTATTATCTTTATAAGCATAAATATACCCTTCTAGTACATCATCATGAAATATTTTAAATGTATTTTTATCTATCTTTGTGCCATTTTTTATTTCATCAATTAATCCAGGATTTCTAATTATACCTCTTCCAAGCATAACCTTTTCTAAATTTTGAAACTTATTAACTATCTCATTATATTTATCCACAGAAAATATATCTCCATTATAACAAATGTTATTAACACTAAGTTTTAATGCTTCTTCAAATATTTCTAGATTAGGAACATTATTATAAAAATCCTTCTGCACCCTTGGATGAATAATAAGTTCCTCTAAAGGATATTTATTATAAATATTTATTAAGTCATAAAATTCTACAGCATCTGTTTTTCCTATTCTAGTTTTTAAGGAAATTTTTATAGTATTACTCTCAAAAACTCCATCTAAGAATCTATCTAGCTCTTCCTTTAATGCCAAGAAACCAGCACCCTTATTTTTAGATACAACTGTTCCTGATGGACATCCTAAATTAATATTTACTTCGTCATAGCCAAATTCCATAAGCCTTTTTACTGTCAAATTAAAATCCTCTAAAGAGTTAGTTAATATCTGTGGAACTATATTTTTGGGAGTATTATTTTCAGGTAAAACATCTTTTAATTCTTTAGTCTTTAAGCTTCTACTCTTATTAGCTACAATAAATGGTGTAAAATATTTATCTACATTATGAAATGTCTTTTCATAAGCATTTCTATAAATATATCCTGTGATTCCTTCAAGTGGGGCTAAATAATGCTTCATAATCTTACCTTCTCTTTCATCCTTAAAATATATTTTAGAGCACAATAAAAAGCCTTAGTTTCCTATGACTTTAATTATCCTTATTTAATTACTTACCTTAATATAAAAATGTGCGCCAGCATATTAAAAAATATACTAACGCAACACTTCTATTAAATAGCAAAGTCTCTATGAAAGTCATCCACGAATGTTAGAAAATAGACTTTCATATTTTCTAAACCGTTTATTTTCTTAATTGCGAGATAAACCATAAGCGGGGTTCTGTATTAAGCAATCATCTATCTAGACTTACTGTTACCAATAAGCTCAAGCGACACACCCAGAGGCGAAGCGGGCAACTTCTATATGCCTCTCTATTCGGTCTTGCTCCAAGTGGGGTTTACATAGCCATAATGTCACCACTATGCTGGTGAGCTCTTACCTCGCCTTTCCACCCTTACCTAAAAACTTAGGCGGTATATCTCTGTTGCACTATCCTTCAAGTCACCCTGACTGGACGTTATCCAGCACCCTGCCCTATGGAGCCCCGACTTTCCTCTCCTAGCTCTAGGCTAGCAGCGATTGCATGTTTTACTCGCAGAATTTATGATATCATATTAATATATATTTTACAATAAATTTTTACGGAATAAATATAAATAAAAGTAACAGTAGTATAATTATTATAAATCCATAGAAACCAATGCCGCACAAAAGCATTGTTATTAGTAATATCAATAAAACTAAACATTTACCTGGACTAAGTATTAAGAATAAGGGAAACCTACGCCAATTACCTTTACCTTCACAATAAAAATTATTCAATCCATCCCTTATTCCCTTAAAAAACTTTTTAGGAGCACTTCCTATAATAATTCCTCCTAGAATTATTTCTATTACAATTATATTCTAAATATTCTTTTTTATTAATAAATTTCGTATGGATCTTTAGATACATCTGAATGATAAAATGTGATTCCTGCAAACTTGTCCTCTATCTTTTTCATTACTTTCAAGAAAATTAACCACTCTGTATTAAAATGTCCAGCATCTATTACAGTTATACCCATTTCTTTACAATCAGATACATAATGATATGTTGTATCCCCAGTTATTATACAATTACAGCCTGCATCTATTGCCTTTTTAAAATAATCTTGCCCACTTCCATTAATTATAGCGATTTTATTAATTTCATTAGTTCCAACTACCACTCTGACATTATCAATATCTAATTTTTCCTTTACAAGAGATACAATTTGTTCGGTTGTCATTTTTTTATTAAGTCTTACCATCCTACCAATTCCAGCAGACAAATATGCTTTACAATCAATCTTCTCGATAATTTCACTGTTATTAAATCCTAAAAACTTTACTATTTCATCATTAATTCCACCACTAACAACATCTAAATTAGTATGACTTGAATATAAAGAAATATTATTTTTTATAAGTTCAATAATTTTTTCGCCTTGTAGTTCCTGCTTTACTATACTACTTGGTTTTTTAAATAGTAATGGATGATGTGTAATAATCAAATCCACATTTTTAAATTTTGCTTCCTCAATTACTTTTTTTGTACAATCTAAAGCTAGTAACACTCTCTTTACTTCTTTATTTTCATCTCCAACCATAAGTCCTACATTATCATAATCTTCCTTCAAAAAAGGCGGTGCTAAAATTTCAATTGCCTTTATTATATCCTTAACTAACATAAACATCACAATCCCTCAATAAATTTTTCAATATCTTCTATTCGTTTTTCTAAATCTCTCTTTCTTCTTTGTGCACTAATGCCTTCATCTTTTATATTTGAAACTATTTTTTTATATCTTTTTACCTTTTCAATTAAAAAATCTTTCATTAATTTATGCTTATTCTTTAACATTATTGGTGATATTTCATAGAATAAATCCTCTAAATTTGAGCTTTCACAATTATTCCATTTCACTTTAAATAGCTCATAATATATCCCATCATCATAGCACAAATCTTCCTCTAGCACTTCATAACCAGAATTATATAAATATTTTCTTAACACCTCTGGATTTTGTGCAGGCTGAAGAATAATAAATTTAAACTTTTTAACCTTAGCCATATCAGCTTCTAATATGTCAATAATAAGGTTTCCACCCATTCCTGCAATAATCAATCCATCAGTTTCTCCAATTTCAGTCGGTGCAAGTCCTGCTCCTTGTCTTATGTCAACCTTATCTATCACACCTTCCATTTGTGCATTTAGCCTTGCCTTCTCTGTAGGACCTTTATTTATATCCGAGGCAATTGCATTCTTTACAATATTATTTTTAACTGTATATATTGGAATATAACCATGGTCACTCCCTACATCAATTATACTTTCACACTTATCAATATGTTTAACTATGCATTTTAATCTATTACTTATATCCATTTTCTCACCTTATTCAAAAAATGAGGCTGAATTACCAACCTCATTTATTCTAATCAAGATAGTCCTTTAACTTCTTACTTCTTGATGGATGTCTTAGCTTTCTTAATGCCTTAGCTTCAATTTGTCTTATTCTTTCTCTAGTAACATTAAACTCTTTT
The DNA here is from genome assembly GCA_022767515.1 of Clostridium sp. Taxonomy (GTDB): domain Bacteria; phylum Bacillota; class Clostridia; order Clostridiales; family Clostridiaceae; genus Clostridium. Next base: position 28,913 of record JALENK010000019.1, on the reverse strand, counting down.
CCTACCTCTTCAAGAGTTCTCGCTCTTCCATCATCAAGACCAAATCTTAATCTTAAAACTTTTTCCTCTCTAGGTGTAAGCGTATCTAACACATTAATAAGCTGTTCCTTTAACATAGTAAATGCTGCTGCCTCTGCTGGAGCTGGTGCTTCATCATCTGGAATAAAATCTCCTAAATGACTATCTTCTTCTTCTCCAATAGGTGTCTCAAGGGAAACTGGCTCTTGTGCAATCTTTTGAATTTCTCTAACCTTTTCTACTGGTAAATCCATTACCTCTGATATTTCTTCTGGAGATGGATCTCTTCCAAATTCCTGCAATAATTGTCTTTGAACTCTAATAAGCTTATTTATAGTTTCTACCATATGAACTGGTATTCTAATTGTTCTTGCCTGATCAGCTATTGCACGAGTAATTGCTTGCCTAATCCACCAAGTTGCATATGTAGAAAACTTAAAGCCTTTCCTATAATCAAATTTTTCTACAGCTTTAATTAATCCTAAATTTCCTTCTTGAATTAAGTCCAAAAATAGCATACCTCTTCCAACATATCTCTTTGCTATACTTACAACAAGTCTTAAATTAGCTTCTGCTAACTTCTTTTTAGCTGCAGCATCCCCTGCCTCTATTCTATTAGCAAGTTCTATTTCTTCATCTGAGGATAATAGTGGCACCTTTCCAATTTCTTTTAAATACATACGCACCGGATCATCAATTGATATTCCTTCTGGTACTGAGATATCTACTTCTTCCTCAAAGTTATCATCACCAACATTAGGCATATCAGCTAATTCAGCATCTATTACCTCCACTCCTAATGCATCAAAAGCCTCATATATCTTTTCAATTTGCTCAGGCCCAAGCTCGATATTTTCAATTGCATCCATTATTTGCTTAGTAGTAATAGTACCTTCCTTTTTTGCTTTATCTATAAGACTTGTAATAATAGCTAATTTAGCATTTTTATCCTTTAAATCTACCGCATTAGCATTTTTAGTTGTATTTTGTGCCATTAGTTTTTCCTCCCTTCATCAATAAATCTAGTTTTTTTCCATATTTGAAGTTCCTTATTAATCTTACTTAATTCACCTAATAGTTGTATAGACTCTTCAACCATTCCTTTACGCTCCAATTCTTTTTGCTCCTTTTTTAATTCTTCTATACTTAATTCTAATTTTGACATTCTAATTTTCTTTATACAATCAAAAATTAAAATATTTATATTATCTGCTTCGACTATGTTTAATTCACTAATTTCAACTAATGCACTTGAAGAATCTACATCATCACAACGACTTTCAATATGTGTAATAAAATCACTCACCTTTTCATCTCTAGCATTAATTATTAGATTGAATATTTTTTTGTATTCCTTTAAAGTAAAATCTTCTTCAGAAGCCTGTTTTATTACATTTTCATAATATTCATCATTTAACATCAATTTTAATAATAATTTTTCAGCTTTTATATAGGCAGGTTCTACATATAATTTTGTACTAGTTTCTTCCATATTATTCACATATTTTTCATCTTTTTTATTTTTTTCTTTAGAAAGCATATCGTACAAACTCTGTTCCCTTATTCCTGTATTTTCAGAAATCTTTTTTATGTAAACATCCTTCTCAATTGCATCTACTTGACTCAATATTATAGAAGCTCTTCTTCCATACTCAATTAATTGATTATTATTCTTTAAGTTTAATCCGTCAGCTGCTCTATTTAATCTATATTCTATAATAGGAATTGCTGATTTTACTAAACTTAAAAATGCCTCACGCCCATTTACTCTCAAAAATTCATCTGGATCCTTTGCCTCTGGTATAGTAAGTATCTTAACTTGAAAACCTGCTTCTGTTAAGATATCTATTCCCCTTTGAGTGGCATTTTGCCCTGCTACATCTGCATCATATGATATAATAATCGTATCTGCATATCTTTTAAGCAATCTTGCTTGCTGCTCAGTTAAAGCTGTTCCAAGAGATGCTACAGAATTAGTTATTCCGTATTGATGTAAAGAAACACAATCCATATATCCTTCAACTATAATTATCGTTCTGTCCTCAATCTTATTTTTCAAAGCAAAATTTAGTCCGTATAGATTAGTTCCTTTATGAAAAATTAATGTTTCTGGTGAATTTAAATACTTAGGCTTAGAATCATCTAAAACTCTTCCACCAAATCCAATAACCCTTCCTTCTTTATCAAAAACTGGAAACATAACTCTGTTTCTAAATCTGTCATAATAATTATTTTCATTTTTTCCCTTAAGTATTAATCCATCATCTAATAAATCAGAATATTTATAGCCTTTACTTAATAAATGATCAATTAATCCTTGCCACATATCTAAAGAATATCCTAATCCAAATTTTTTAATTGTATTTTCATCAATACCTCTATTTAAGAAATATTCTTTTGCCTTTTTTATCTTTGTTAAATTGCTAAAGAAAAATCGTCCAGCCTCTTTATTAATTTTATATAATAATTCTCTTTTTTTAGTTATTTGACTAGATTCTCCTTTACCAATTTCAAGCGGAATCCTTGCCCTTTCAGCTAAATATTTTATAGCTTCAATAAAATTTTTATTCTTTTGTTTCATTACAAAAGTAATAACATTTCCTGCTTCATTACAAGAAAAACACTTATAAATCTGTTTATCCTGAGACACAGAAAAAGAAGGGGATTTTTCATTATGAAAAGGACAAAGACCCATGTAATTTCTTCCAGAGCGCTTTAATCTCACACTTTCTGAAATAACATCAACTATATCATTTTCATTTTTTATTCTTTCAATAACATCCTCTGAAATTTGCAAAGAGTTACTTACACCACCTTCATATTTTATGACAATTGTATTAAATTCGACAAAATAAATAAATTTCCTCCTATAAAAAAAATTTTTTTTAATAAATAACTATTTTCGGAATGAATATGCTATTGAACAAACTTAAACAATAATCATCACTCATACCAGATACAAAATCAACAACACTTCTTTTAACGCCCTCTTCCTCAGCAATTTTTTGATACATCTTGGGCATTTTATCTACATTCTTTTCATAATACTCCAAAAGTTGCCTTAACACAAACCTTACTTTTTCTTTTTCCTTTTTTAATTCTTCTGTTAAATATACATTTTTAAACATAAATTCTCTAAGCATTCTCAAAGCACTATCTACCTCTTCAGAAAATCCTAATATTTTTATACCCTTATCTAAATTATTAACAGAATTCTTAATAAAATTCTTAACCAAAGTGTTTATTCTTTTAGATTTTGTATCTCCTAAAACATTAATTATTTCTTTAGGTATGTCTTCTTTTAACAAAGTCTTTGCTCTTATAGCATCATCAATATCGTGATTTAGATATGCTATTTTATCACTATATTGAACTACTGCTCCCTCCAATGTAAAAGCCTTTGATTTTTCATTTATTCTAGGCAGACCACTGTGATTTAATATTCCATCTATTACTTCCTTAGTCAGATTAAGTCCAAGTCCATTATTTTCAAGCCTAGTTACAACTCTGACACTTTGCTCATTATGCTTAAATCCGTTCTCTAGATAAGAATTTAACTCATCCTCTCCATTATGTGCAAATGCCACATGCCCTAAATCATGACCAAGTGCAATAGCTTCGATTAAATTCTCATTTAATCCAATTCCTACTCCAATTGTTCTTGCTATCTGTGAAACCTCTAATGTATGTGTTAATCTAGTCCTATAATGATCTCCAATAGACTTTATGTAAACTTGTGTTTTATGCTTTAACCTTCTAAATGATTTGGAATGAATAATCCTATCTCTATCTACCATAAAACTAGTTCTTATTTCATCTGGCTTTTCATAGATTTTCCTTCCTCTAATATTAAAGGAAAATTGTGCTTCTTTTCTTAATGTCAACCTTTCAAAATTCTCAATTTTCTCTCTAATAAGCATCCAACTCACCACCTATTATTGTATTCTATTTTTTTCTTAGAATTCCTCTAAATCTTCCTTTCAAACACATATATATTATTATTTTTATTATTTTATTCTAATTTATTCATTACATTAATATAAATATAATAAAAACATACATTGGAGGCTTCGCTATGACTGATATTTCTTGCTATTCACCTATAAATATTATGAAATTTGTCTTACCATACTATAATCTTCAAGACTCTGTAATAACCATTGTTAAAAGCAAGGATACGGACAAGCAGAGAGTTGTATTTAAAATTTCTTCACCTGATACTTCATTCTGTTTAAAAAAAATATATTATTCAGTTTCTGAGCTTTTATTTGTTTATTCTGCACTTGAATGGCTTTATAGAAATAACGTAAATGTTCCCAAAATAATTCCAACAATAAAAAATGGTCGTTATGTAGAATATAACAAAGGATTTTTTATCTTGACACCTTGGATTGAAGGTGAAAGGTGTGATTTTCATAACGAAACTCATGTTATAAAATGTGCAATGTCACTTGCCAAACTCCATAAGACAACAAAAAACTTCATTCCAATAGATGGATGCTCAATGAAAGAAAACTATAATGACCTTTATAAATATACATTAAAGCACTTAGAACAATTAGTAGAATTGAATATATATGCATCTGAAAAGAATGATACTTTTTCAAAAATTTTTCTTGAGTTTTATCAAAAAAATTTATACTTAGCTGAAGAGGCATTAAAGATATCTGCTAAAATAAATAATAAGAATTTATCTATTTCATTGTGCCATGGAGATTATGTTAATAAAAATATTATATTTGATAATCGAAATATTCCTTGGACAATTGACTTTGATAAATGCAAAAAAGGTTATTCTGCTTATGATATTGGTTATTTTTTAAGACGCTATCTAAGAAGAGACTCCATTTTATTTAATAAGACCTTAGCTTATAATTTTTTAAAAGAATACAACAAAATAAACAAACTCACACCATCAGATTTGCAATTTATTGTTTCATATATAACATTTCCTCAAAAATTTTTTAAAATATCAAAGGTCTATTTAAAAAATACTGATAACTCAATATCTAAAGATATACTATTATCTAATCTAAAGAAGTCTTCTAAAAATATTGATTATCAAATAAATTTAGTAAATCATCTAAAAAAAGAATTAACACTTTCAAATTGGACTATTTAAAAAAATACAGCCTCAAAAGAGACTGTATTTCTTATTTAACTATCTTGGATTTTTAACTTGTGCTTGTGCTGCTGCAAGTCTTGCAAGAGGAACTCTGTATGGCGAACATGATACATAGTTTAATCCTACATTATGACAGAATTCAATTGATGAAGGATCTCCTCCATGTTCTCCACAAATACCTAATTTGATATCTGGTCTTGTTTTCTTTCCTTTTTCTGCAGCCATCTTAACTAATTGACCTACTCCTGTTTGATCAAGCTTACCAAATGGGTCTTGTTCATAAATCTTATTTTCATAATATGCTCCTAAGAATTTAGCAGCATCATCTCTTGAGAATCCAAATGTCATTTGAGTTAAATCATTTGTACCAAATGAGAAGAATTCAGCTTCTTTTGCAATTTCATCTGCTGTAAGAGCAGCTCTTGGAATTTCAATCATTGTTCCAACATGGTATTCAAAGCTTTCTCCATTTTCAGAAAGTACAGCATCTGCAGTCTTAACTACTATATTCTTAACAAACTTTAATTCTTTAACTTCTCCTACAAGTGGAATCATTATTTCTGGAATTATTTCATATCCCTTAGTCTTTCTAACTTCTATTGCAGCTTCCATAACAGCTCTTGTTTGCATTTCTGCAATTTCAGGATATGATACTGCTAATCTACATCCTCTATGACCCATCATTGGATTGAATTCATGTAAGCTATCAACTGTTGCCTTTAATTCATCATAACTTAAATTCATTTCTGAAGCTAAAGCTTTTATATCCTCTTCTGAATGAGGTAAGAATTCATGAAGTGGTGGATCAAGGAATCTTATAGTAGCTGGCATTCCCTTTAATTCTTCATACATTTCGATAAAATCTTGCTTTTGCATTGGTAAAATCTTATCTAATGCTTTCTTTCTTTGTTCAACATCTTTAGCAACTATCATTTCTCTAACTGCCATTATTCTATCTTCAGCAAAGAACATATGCTCTGTTCTACAAAGTCCTATACCTTCTGCTCCAAATTCAACTGCTTGTTTAGTATCTCTTGGATTATCAGCATTTGTTCTAATCTTTAACTTTCTAATATCATCAGCCCATCCCATAAACTTAGCAAAGTGACCTGTGATTTCTGGTGTAACAGTCTTAACTTGCTCTGCATATACATTTCCAGTTGCACCATCTATTGATATAAAATCTTGATCTGTGTATGTCTTTCCAGCTATTTCAATCTTTCTTGCATTTTCATCAACCTTAATAGCTCCACAACCTGCAACACAGCAAGTACCCATACCTCTTGCTACAACAGCTGCATGAGAAGTCATACCTCCTCTTACTGTTAATATACCTTGTGCTGCTATCATACCTTCAATATCTTCTGGAGAAGTTTCAAGTCTAACTAAAACAACATTTTCACCTGCTGCTGCTCTCTCTTTAGCTTCATCTGCAGTAAAACAAATCTTACCACAAGCAGCTCCAGGTGATGCAGGTAAACCTTTAGCAACAACTTCTGCTTTCTTTAAATCTTCAGAATAAAATGCTGGATGAAGTAAAGAATCTAATTGCTTTGGTTCAACTTTTAATATAGCCTCTTCTTTAGTTAACATTCCTTCCTCAACTAAATCAACAGCAATCTTTAATGCTGCTTGAGCTGTTCTTTTACCATTTCTAGTTTGTAAGAAATATAACTTTCCTTCTTCTATTGTTATTTCCATATCTTGCATATCTTTATAGTGTGTTTCTAAAGTATTTATTATTCCAACTAATTGCTTATATATTTCTGGATTTTGTTCTTCTAATTTAGCAATTGGTTGTGGTGTTCTAATTCCTGCAACAACGTCTTCACCTTGTGCATTCATTAAATATTCACCATAAATAGCTTTATCCCCAGTAGCTGGGTTTCTTGAGAATATAACTCCTGTTCCTGAAGTTTCTCCTTTATTACCAAATACCATTTGTTGAACATTTACAGCTGTACCCCATTCACTTGGTATATCATTTAATCTTCTATAAATTATTGCTCTTGGATTATCCCATGATCTAAATACTGCTGTTATTGCTTCTATTAATTGAACCTTAGGGTCTTGTGGAAATTCCTCACCCTTTTCCTTATTGTATATTTCTTTAAATTGAACAACAATTTCCTTTAAATCATCAGCAGTTAAGTCAGTATCAAATTGATATCCCTTTGCTTCCTTCATTTCATCTAACTTATCTTCAAATAATCTCTTTTCAATACCCATAACTACATCAGAGAACATTTGAATAAATCTTCTATATGAATCATATGCGAATCTAGGATTTGATGTCTTTTTAGCAACGATTTCAACAGCCTCATCATTTAAACCTAAGTTTAATATTGTATCCATCATTCCTGGCATTGAAGCTCTAGCACCTGATCTAACTGACACTAGTAATGGATCTTCCTTACTTCCAAATTCCTTACCAGCTAATTTTTCTAATTCCTTAATATTAGCTCTGATTTGTTCTAAAACTTCATCAGATATCTTTTGACCATCCTCATAATACTTATTACAAGCTTCAGTTGTAACTGTAAATCCTTGAGGAACTGGTATATTAAGATTAGTCATCTCAGCTAAGTTAGCTCCTTTTCCTCCTAATAATTCTCTCATGTTTGCATTTCCTTCACTAAAAAGGTAAACGTACTTTTTCTCCATCTCAATAACTCCTCCGTTCAAAATTAAAATTTTATATATCTAACAGCAACTCATAACCACCATTTATGGAAACGCTTGCAACAATAGATAACGTTTACTTAAGAATTAAACTATTGATATGAGTAATATCTACTCATATCATAAATCAATACCTTTGCCTATCATAACAAATAACCTAGTAATATTAGTTTTAGAAACCTTCCCAATTATCTTTAAATGCTCTTTATTATACTCATCTAGAACCTTTTCGACTATTGGAATACTGTCAATTTCATGTTCAATAAGTTTCTTAGCTAAATCATATGCTTTATCTTCCTTACTGCCACAAATTATATTAGGCATCCTTGTCATAATAACACCTACTGGAACCTTGTGGATATCTGTACCACCTATAGATACCTTAAGAAAATCCTTACGTGAAACTGCCCCCACTAAATATCCATTATTCTCAATAAAAACAGTACCAACATCATCAATAAATAAATATACAATAGCATCATAAACCATAGTACTTTCATTGATTATTGAAGGCTTTGACATAATCTGTTCAACACTAATATTATTAATATAATTTAGTGCCATACTATTAATCGGCTTATTAGTATAAATATAACCAACCTTCGGCTTAGCCTCTAAAATATCCATAGATGTTAAAATAGCTAAATCTGCTCTAAGTGCTGCTCTTGTAACACCTAATTTTTTTGCAATGATTTCACTAGCTATAGGTTGACCTTCTCTTACTAATTCGATTATTTGTTTTTGTCTTGGTGATAAATTCATCAGCATCCCTCTTTTCTTAAGGAATAAGGAATATTTATCAATCACAAAATTATTATACCATATTATTTTGTAATTAACACATATAATTTTCAGAAAAATATAAAAATTTACAACAATATTCCTTAATTTTTACTTATTTTCTTGTTTTTTCTTATTTTTGTTCTGAATTAGAAAAATCTTCATCTATATCTTCTTCATTATCATCAAATTTTTGAGTAAATGTTGCTGAATACATAGTATAATCATCATCATAATACATATCTTCATCTTTTTTAAGGTCACTATACTTTTCTTTGAAAAAATCTGCAATAGAAGTTGCCTTTTCTTTCACACCATCTTTAGCATCTGAAATAACTTTATTAACCACTTGAACACTACCATCTGTCATAGTAATCTCAATTGTAATTTTAGTCGCAACTGCTGCAACTAGTGCCGCTGCTAAAATTGGTGGAATAGTTATTGCTATTACAGTTGCTGCAATTCCTGCATTTACTGGTACATCCACAACGACCTTATCATCTTTCTTTATAGCTATTCTTGCTACATTTCCTTTTTCAACCAAATCCATAACCCAAGACTTAACATCTTGAAAAACTTCATTCTTTTCTTCTTTCTTTGTCTTCTTTGATTTAGTATTGAAATTTTCCTCAATATATATTATTGCATCTATCACATTTCCTTCTGATTGTTCTAATGCCTTCTTAGCTTCACCATATGTAACATTGGTTCTTTCTATAATTTGATCTAATTTCTCTAATGTAATTTCGCTCATTTTAATATCACTCCTTAAAATAATTTAAAATCTCTAAACTCTTAGGTTTTCTTGCATAGCAAGTCGATATTATATTAGTATTTACTTTTTCAATATCCTTTCTAATCTGTTCATTAATATTTAATCTATATATTTTATCAGATGGGGTATTAGATAAAAACCTAAGTGCACTATAAGCACCTTTACTTATTTGTATGCTATGAGTTTTATTGCATTCTTCACAAATACCTCCATAATAGGATAAATCAATATAATTAGATACAGATATCTTTTTCTTACAAATGGCACAGTTATCTAAATTTAAGCCATAACCTGTAGCCTTAAGAACCTTTAGTTCAAAGCTTCTAGCTAGCATTTCATAATCTAAGGCATCTGTATTCAATAGATACAATATAGTTATAAACTCTCTAAAAAGCCACTTATTTGTCTCACCATCTTCTGTAGCTATATCTACTAATTCACATACATATGTTGCATATGTAAGTTTATCTAAATTATCCATAAGACTTTGAAATGACTTTAAAATTTTTCCTTCTTGAATATTTGCCATATTCTTTCCTCTAAAAAAAGTATACTCACCATAACATAATGGTAATGTTATAGATAAAAATTTGCTTTTGCTTCTTTTAGCACCCTTGGCAATACATGTAATTTTACCACATTGTTCAGTATATAACCATACCAGCTTATCATTTTCTCTATAATCTTGAGTTTTCAGCACAACAGCTTTGCTGTCAATTAATCCCAAACTTTACACCTCTATTATTTAACTTTTTTATAACCTAATTCTTTTAAAAGATTTTGATTATCTCTCCACTCTTTTCTTACTTTAACCCAGATTTTTAAATTAACCTTGCAATTTAGGAATCTTTCTATTTCATATCTTGAAGTCTCACCAATCTTTTTAAGACTCTGACCATTTTTTCCAATGATTATTCCTTTATGAGAGTCCTTTTCACAAATTAAATCCACCTCAATATGATATGTACCATTTTTACTTTGCTTCATTTGGACAACATCAACTGCTATTCCATGAGGTACTTCATCTCTTAAAGTTCTAAGCGACTTTTCTCTTACAATCTCTGAAATTACAAATTTTTCTTGTACATCAGTAATCATATCATCTGGATAATACTTTGGTCCCTCTTTTAAATTTTCTACCATTAAATCAACTAATGTATCAACATTCTTACCTTTTAATGCAGATATAGGTACTATTTCCTTAAAATCAAACTCCCCAGAATACATTGCTAACGATTCTGCCACTCTTGTTTGTGTATTTTCATCAACTTTATTTAATACAAGAAATACAGGTACATCTATTCCCTTTAGTGCCTCTAAAATATATCTGTCTCCTTTTCCAATCTCTGTATCTGGATTAGTTAAAAACAATACTAAATCTACATCCTTTAGGGCATCCTTAGCTGTATTTACCATATATTCACCAAGCTTATGCTTAGGCTTATGTATTCCTGGTGTATCTAAAAATACTATTTGATAATCTTGAGTTGTTAATATCGTTTGAATATTATTTCTTGTAGTCTGTGGCTTATTAGATACTATTGATAATTTTTCTCCCATTATCTTATTCATTAATGTTGATTTTCCAACATTAGGTCTACCAACTATTGTAACAAATCCCGATTTAAACATTAATCCTCCACTTCTATAACCCCAGCTCTTTCTTTGAAAAAGCATCTGGCATAATTTCACTTAATTTTTTTTCTAATATTTCATTTTTATTTTTTACGATATATATTTTTATCTCTTCATTTTGCGCAAATTCACAAATTACTTGCCTACAAATACCACAAGGATAAGTAAATCCATTTGTATCTCCAATAAGTGCTAAAGCTTTAAGTACCCTATTCCCCTGTGATACACCATTAAATATAGCTGTTCTTTCAGCACAATTAGTTGCACCATAAGAAGCATTCTCAATATTACAACCAGTGTATATATTTCCGTCTTCAAATAATGCTGCTGCACCAACTTTAAATTTAGAATATGGACAGTATGCCTTTTCCCTTGCATTAATAGCACTCTCAATCAATTCATTAATCATAACTCTCAAACTCCCCTTCTTAGCTATAGTATGCTTCAATTCGATAATTTTTATATCAAATTTTGAAAAGAGCAAATATAAGTATAGTTAATAAAGTTCCAAATACCCCTCCAACAAATACTTCAGCTACAGTATGTACTTCTGCATCAACTCTGCTTTGTGCAGTAATAAATGCCATTAAATAACTTATTACTACACATGTTGGGTTATCTGTATACCAACTAATTATTGTTGCCATAGAAAATGATAAAGCACTATGACCACTTGGCATTCCACCCTTAAGTGGTGTCCCCTCGCCAAATATTGCCTTAGCAACAACTGTCGCTACACTTACAAAAACTATAACAATTAATATTGCAAACGGATTTGATTCTCTAATCTTTTGAATACCTTGAAAAGACAAACTAGTAATTTTATCCCAAAAAACTACATATCCTACAATTACAGCTGTTACTGCAGATAAAAATACCGCACCAGCTGCTGCATTCTTTGCCACCTTTGCAAGTGGGTGATAATAATTCTTTGTCATATCTATAGTTGCTTCTATAGCTGTATTGAAGACTTCTGCTGCTAAGACCATACCTATAACAATAATAATAGCCAAAAATTCATATCTAGACACATCAAATAATAAACATGAAATAAGAACTAAAAGTGTTGCAATAACATGAATTTTCATATTTCTTTCTGTTCTCACAGTATTTATAATCCCGTCTATAGCACTATTAAAGCTATCAAGTAATTTTTTTAGCTTCATACTATCACCTACTTATTCCTAATTTATTTAATAATTCTTCTTCTCTCTCTCTCATTTTAACTTTATCTTCTTCAACCATATGGTCATAGCCAAGAAGATGTAAAACCGAATGAATAACCAAATAATTACATTCTCTCTCAAAGGAATGACCATATTCTTTTGCTTGTTCTTTTGCTTTCTCAAGAGATAATACAATATCTCCAATTACCAATTCGCCTTCATCTAAATATGTTTCATCAAATTTAAAATCTTTATAATATTCCTTAAAAACCATATTATTTTCATATTCTAACATAGGAAATGATAATACATCAGTTTCCCTATCAATCTGCCTATTTTCTCTATTTATTTCCCTTATACTTGCATTATCCACAAATATCAACGAAACCTCACAAGGAATATTAACTTCCTCCTCTTTTAATGCAAATAAAATAGTATTTCTTAAAACATCAACTTCCTTGTCAGTAATAACTATTACTTCTTGTCTGTCATCAACATATATCATTTTTGTTCATCTCTCTTTAATTCTTTTGGATACTCAATTCTCTTATGATACATTCCATTGTAAGATTTAATAAAACATTCTTTAATTTTCTCTATATCCTTTAATGTTAATTCACTATCATTTAACTGTCCAGATTGTAATTTATCATCTACAATATCATATATCATTTTCTTTATTTTCTCTTCATTCGGCTCTTTTATAGACCTTACAGCTGCCTCTGTTGAATCTGCTAACATTATTATAGCTGATTCTTTACTCTGCGGAATCGGTCCTAAATATTTATAATCATCTGGATTTATATCATCTGGATTTTCAGCAGCATTTTTTACATTATAATAAAAATATTTTACCAATGTCGTACCATGATGCTCCCTAATAATATCAATTATCCTTTGAGGTATCTTATTTTTCTTTGCAAGTTCAATTCCATCTTTTACATGTGAAATAATAATAAGTGCACTCAAATTAGGTGTTATCCTATTATGAGGATTATCGTCATTATACTGATTTTCTTTAAAGAAATATGGTCTTTCAAGCTTTCCAACATCATGATAATAAGCTCCCACCCTTGTTATTATAGGATTTGCTCCCACCTCATCTGCTGCAACCTCTGCAAGATTTGCAACTGTCATGCTGTGATGATAAGTTCCAGGCGCTTCCATAAGTAATCTTTTTAACAATGGATTGTTTGGATTACTTATTTCTAAAAGTTTTACAATAGTCATAATATTGAAGGTCATTTCAAAAAATGGTAATGTTCCAATAGCTATTATTGACGATATTGCAACCCCAAGAGCTGAATATAAACAATTAATTAAAACCACCTTCATATTAGTTGACAATATTCCCTCAACCGAAAAATTAATAAGTGTACTTATTAAAATCAAATATAGCATAGAATACATTATTTCATTTCTTTGTTGTACATTTCTTAAAATCATTGATGCCACCAATATATTAATCAAACCTATAATAATTACTTTTGCATCAAATTCAGCAATTACAGCTATAAAAATCAAATCCAAACTACTAATAACAAGTGATATTCTATAATCTATCAATTGAGATATAACTATAGGTGCAAAAGCTAATGGTATCAAGTAAACTGATATAAGTGAAAAACCTTTTGCCAAAACCAATGTAATTACTGTAATCATATTTATCAGCATTAAATTTTTGACTTTATTTCCTTCAATAAGCTTAGTATATTTTGATATATAAACATATTGTACTATTAGTATTAACATTACAAATAAAGCTAAGATTAGAAAAAGCAAAAGCATTGCCATAGTTTCTCCACTTTCACTTAATAAACCTAGAGACTCTAATATTTCAATTTGTGATTCTGTAACAGGTTCCCCATCTTTAACTATAATTTGATTCTTTTTTATAGTAACTTGTTCTACATTCTTCTTAACTTCCTCAAGCTTTTCATTTGTCTTCTCTTCATCATAGAAAAAATTAGGTTTAATCTGAGCATAAACTATTTTTACAAAAATAGTTTTTAGTTGACTATCTATTTCAGATTTTTCAATAGCATTTTTAGCTATCTCCTTTGCATTATCTAAATCCTCTTTATTTTCAGTAATGTTATTATTATCATATATATCTTCTAATATATCATTTAATATTTTATTATAGGAGTACACCTTATCTTCTGAAAGATTATAAATCTTCTCCGCCTCTTCATACTCCACATCTAAATTATTAAAAATCCTATTTATTTTAATAACATCACCCTCTGAAGATTTCCTGCTATCTAGTATGTCTCTAAAAATTTTATTTATATTATCAATTGCTGTCTGTTTAACCTCATTTTTCTTTGTATATTGCTTATCTACATTTTTTATTGCCTCATTGAGCTTTACTGCTGTAGCATATTCATCTATAGTTTCTCTAGGTGCTTTTATATCCGCCTCTGCAATATCTCCAACATTTAATTCATATTTTTTAGGAACTACACTTGATAATAATATAAAGAAAACGCACAAAAAGGTCACTATCATTATTAATAGTCTTCCTATTCTCCCTTTAAAAATTCTTGATTGCTTTATTTTTTCGCTCTTCAATTTGTATCACCTGCTTTATTATACAATTATGTTATTTCTTGTTCCACTACAAAATCTACTATTACATCTATCCTCTCAGAATCTATTTCATTATATGTTATATTTTGGTCAATAATTTTAGCCCCATTTTTTAAATTATTTTCTAAGGACTCTTTTAGTTTTTCCACTGCATCTTTCTTTAATAATTCTACTGGTTCACTAATTTTCTTATATTCTTTTTCATAATAATATATACAAGTAATTACTTTCCCTTTTTCTTCTATTCTATCATAATATTCATATTTATTAATACTCTTTTTCAAGTAAATTCTTTTTCCTGCTAAAGATATATACATATCCTTATCGAAATTACCGTTTCTTTCTAATTTTTCCCCTCTTACTTGAATTTGAATTTTCTTTTGATAAAATGTATTAGCAACAACTACTCCTTTAGGCTCAACTCGTGTTTGATTCTCATCATTTCCTCTAATACCATCAATTAATATATCTCCTTTTTTAACTATGTCACCTACATTTACGAGAGATTTACCTGAATTCACATATATTTTCTTTATCTCACCATCATAATTAGCAACTATACATTCATCTTCCTTTTCATTTTTTTCAGGAGGATTAACCTTCTCTTCAACTTTTAATTTAAGTGTGCTTCCTTCTATTCTAGACCAAATCCATACTATATCCCCATTTTCTGCTTCTAATTGTTTTTCAAGTGCATAAACATCTATACTACTTTTTAATTTTCCAGGATATATACCTATTTTTTTTAAAGTCTTCCTCACTTCATATGGTGATATATTTTCAGTTGTCTTAATTTCAATAGCCCAAATAAAACGAGATAAGGCAATTATTGTTCCCCAAAAACAAATAATACCAATAAACAAAGTTTTCTTCCTTTTTATATTTTTCAATTGAAACCTTAATCCCTTATATTGCAATATTTTTATTTTACCATTAAATTCTTCAACAATATTTTTTACTTCTGATAAATGTTCATAGCTAATACTCATTTTTATAGTAACTATATTTTTCCTCTTTAAATTTGAAACTTTAATATTCTTTCTCCAAAGCTCATTTAAAAATTCTTCAATATCTCTAAGACTTACTTCAACAAAAACAAGACCTTTTTTTAAATAATTAATCATTATTTTCTTTACCCACATTTATTACTTTTATCTTACCACCTATTACAAGTGTACATTCACCAATATACAGAACTTCAAAATCGAATCCATTTACTTCAATTATTCCAATCTTAGATGCTATTTTAACTCTATTTTCACATAGCTCAATAATCCCTCTGTGATTTTCTACCGTTAACTCTTCATTTCCTTCTATAGTAATAATGGGATATTCAATCTTGTTAATTGTGTCCTTAATATCACTCACTCAAAATTTCTCCTTATTCAGAGCTATCATTATTTTACCATATGATAACAAATTCAAAAATATTACTTACAAAAAAATAAGAGGAACCCTGAAAAACAGAGTTCCTTTTACTATTTATTAGCTAAATATTCTTTTACTAATTGACTAACAAGCTTGCCATCTGCTTTACCTACAGTCTTAGGTCTAACTAATGCCATAACTTTTCCCATGTCTTTAATGCTATTTGCACCCGCTTCAATAGCTGAATCTTCTATAATTTGTTTTATTTCTTCTTCACTTAACTGCTGCGGAAGGTACTCTAACAAAATCTTAATCTCTTCATTTGTTGACTCAACTAAATCTTGTCTATTTCCCTTTTCGAATTCAAGCACAGCTTCTCTTCTTTGCTTAACTTCTTTAGCTAATATTTCAATAACAATATCATCTGTAACTTCCTTAGATGGGTCTTGCTTTTGAACCAATAATATAGCTGACTTTGCAGTACTAATTACATTAGCCTTAAACTTATCTTTTGCCTTTAAGGCATTTTTCCAATCATCTTGAAGTCTTTCTCTAATTGTTGGCATAACATACCTTCTTTCCAAAAAGAAAATGTCTTACTTAAACTTTCTCTTTCTAGCAGCTTCTGATTTCTTCTTTTTCTTAACACTAGGCTTTTCGTAGTGTTCTCTCTTTCTAACTTCTGAAAGAACTCCAGCTCTTGCACATTTTCTCTTAAATCTTCTTAACGCATTTTCAAGAGTTTCGTTTTCTCCTACTTTAATTTCTGACATAATTATCCCTCCCTCCGCTAGCTAAAATTTCTAACTAACTCAGCTACGGGTTTAATAACACAAAATATATTATACAACTGGTTCCCTAGTAATGTCAATATATTATAAAATTTTTTTATTATATTGTTATTTTTTCTATCTATAACAAATTACTGGCATACCTGCATAAGCATTCTCATAAATTTTGGCTACAGCATCAGTTGGAACATTTATACAACCATGTGATCCACCTTGTCCAGGTGTTTTATATATTTCTCCACCAAATTCATCTGGTTTTCTCCAAGGTGCATCATGAAGTCCTATTCCTCCATTAAAAGGCATCCAATATTTTACTGGCGATGCATAGCCTGGACCTGTTAAAACAGTGTTTGTAGTCTTATAATAAATATGATATAAACCAGAAGGTGTCTCATAATTTTTATCTTGCGAATATCTTCCAGAAGCATCTCCTGATACAATATCTGCCTCTGTAATTAATGCTGAATTTACATAGCACCACAAATGTTGATTAGTCAAATCAATCTCAACATAATCATTACCTATTCCATTATCATCTCCACTAGTTCCCTTTAATGAATAAACAGGCTCCCTAGTAACATCTTGTCCATTTCTTATTGCTTGAAACAATTGACTAACCTCTGATGAAACATTAATTTGCCATCCATAAGGTGCACCATTAAATTCCAACTTCCCTCTATTAGTAGTATTAAATATTCTAGTATATTTAACTTCATCATATTTATTAGCTAAAGATTGCACATAATTAGTAGCAGAATTATCATCTATAATAACATTTGCTTTATCATCAACACGTAACCATGTTTTTATAGTTGATGCATCTAATTTTTCAACATTATTTCTAACATTATATGTAATATTTACCTTAGAAAACTTCTCTAAATCCTTTTTTGCATTTTGGACTTTTTCACTTGTTGAAGTAAATTCCGGATTAATATAACACTCACTTTTTTCCACATCTATGCTTGCTTTTTCACCTTTTTTTATATACTTCTCAACAAGCTTATAAAGTTTATCCTTATCAATTTTGCTTCCAATTTCTTCTTTTACAATAATATATTCCCCATTTTGTTCTTTTACGGTGGCATTCTTAGGTTCTATCATATTCTCTGCTGAAAATATACTTAAAGAATCATAATATTTCTTTAAAGCCTCTTCATCATACACTAATTTTTTAGTTGTTATATTCATATTTTTTAGGAATTCATATGGAATATAAGCTATTGAATCTTTATTATCCTCTTCTTCAATATTACTAACATCAACCTTTTTTACTTCATCAACGTATTTTAAATCAATATCCTTTGCATTTATTTTAGCTGACTTATTATTTCTACAATTAATAACAAGTTCATAATCATCTAATTCACTCTTATCTGTTTTATGCACCTCATTATTAGCCCTTATAACTTCATATTTCCCAACAACACTATTTTTTTGCATAAAAATAAAAAACAAGACAGCTCCTAATACAACAATAATACTACTTCCTAAAATAATTCCAAGTTTTAATTTTGAAGCTTTTTGTTTATTGGTATTTTCACTACTCATAAAATTTTCCTCTCCTTATTTTAAATAATTTACTATATTATTATAATATTATTTTTTAATCCAATCAATTTATAAAAGAAAAAATCCGAAACAATAAAATTGTTTCAGACTTTCCTTATTATATAAGCTTCTCACCTAAATTTTGTTTTCCAATAACATGAAAATGCATATGATATACAGTTTGACCAGCATCACTACCAGTATTAGTAATTACTCTATATCCAGATTCATCTATACCTTGTTCTTTAGCTAATTTCTTAATTGTCATAAAAATATAAGATATTATCTCTGCATTACTTTCATTGATATCATTAATATTAGCGATATGTTCCTTTGGAATAACCAAAAAATGAACTGGTGTAACAGGATTTATATCTAAAAATGCTAATACTTTATCATCCTCATAAATTTTCTTACTAGGTATATCTCCCTTAATTATTTTACAAAAAATACAATCTTCCATTTTAATTAACCCTCCCTTAAACTAAACTTGCAATAGCAATACTACCTTTATTATCAGTAATCCTACACTTAATTATATTACCTTTCATATTTTCATTGCAATTATTAATTTCAACCTTAACATAATTTGATGTATATCCTTCATAAGTGTTTTCTGTATTTTTAACCTTTTGTTCTATCAATACATATACTTCATTGCCAATTAAATTCTTAGTGAATGCCTCTTCGTTAATATCATTTAACTCTATTAGTTTCTTACTTCTGATTTCTTTTATATTTCCATCAACTTGATTTGGCATAACAGCTGCTTTAGTTCCTTCTCTTTTACTATATTTAAAGACATGAGTTTTAGTAAGCTTTATTCTCTTTAAAAATTCATATGTTTCATTAAATTCCGTATCTGTTTCTCCCGGGAAGCCTACTATAACATCTGTTGTTATTGAAACATCCTTAATATTTTCTCTAAGAAGTCTTACTATTTTCTCATATTCATCCGCCGTATACCTTCTATTCATCCTACTAAGCACACTAGTACATCCACTTTGAAGTGATAAATGAAAATGTGGGCATAGTTTTTTCATTTTTTTAATTCTGCTAATAACATCATCTGTAAAGAATTTAGGCTCTATCGAACCTATTCTAACTCGTTCAATTCCATCTATTTCTTCTATCTTTTCTAATAAATCAACCAATGTATACTGCTCATCAAATTCCATTCCATAAGAAGCTATATGTATTCCCGACAAAATAACTTCCTTAAATCCATGACTCGCAAGTCTTTCAACTTCATTTAATACCTTTTGTGGATTTTTAGAACAGATATTTCCTCTAGCAAATGGAATCAAGCAATATGTACAAAATCTATTACAGCCATCTTGAATCTTTAAAAATGCTCTAGTTTTATCCTGATATTCTTCAATATCTAAATCTTCAAACACTTTATTTCTTAATACTTCATTAACTACCACTTGCTTTTCTTGAGTTTCCCTAGCCTTATTTACATAATAAACTATATCACCTTTATTTCTAGTCCCAAGTACAACATCAACACTATCTATAGAACTAACTTCATTTGTTGCTATCTGAGAATAACACCCTACAACAGCAACTATTGCCTCAGAATTTTCTTTTTTAGCTCTATTAATTATCTGACGAGATTTCTTATCTCCCATATTAGTAACAGTACAAGTGTTAATTACATAAACATCAGCAAAATCAGAATAATCAACAACTTCATAGCCATCCTTTATAAACTTTTCAGCCATAGCTTCTGACTCATACTGGTTAACCCTACACCCTAATGTATAAAATGCCACTCTCATCTTACCACACCTCCTAAATCACCTAATTCGTATTGAATAAGTGATGCTGCAACAAAACCTGCAGTTTCAGTTCTTAAAATTCTATTTCCTAAGGTTACAATTTTAGCCCCATTATTTTTTAATGCTTCTATTTCTACTTCCTCAAATCCACCTTCAGGTCCAATCATAATTCCTACTTTTTTAATTTCATCAAGTTTTATTTCTCTAATAAGTGACTTAATTCCATAATTTTGAGAATTTTCATATGGCACTACGAATAAATCCATATTTTGAATAGATTTAATAGCATCATCAAACTCTATAGGCTCAGTAACCTCTGGAATAATACTTCTCTTGCTCTGTTTAGCAGCCTCAAGTGCAATCTTAGAAAGTCTTGAAAGTTTCTTAAACTCACCTTTAATCTTAACATCTACCCTTTCAGTTATGACAGGTACAAACTTAAAAACACCAAGTTCTGTCCCCTTTTGAACTATCAAATCCATCTTTTGTGATTTAGGGAGACCTTGAAATAATGTTATTTCTATAGAGCTTTCATTACTCTTTTCTACTTCCTCTAATATATCAAATTCTACTTCTGTCTTTGTTATAGATGAAATCTTACATAAATACTCTTTACCAAGAGAATTATTTACAATAACCTCACTTCCTTCAGTAAGTCTCAAAACCTTATAAATATGTTTTACATCATCACCTATTATCCTTGCCACCTTGTCACTTATATATTCAGGCTGAGTGAAAAATTTATGCATAATTTATCTCCTCTATTTTAATTTTGCAATAATGCAATTCCATTCACCATCTTTATTTACTTTAACAACTTCAAAGCCACATTCTTCAAGTTTATTTAAAACCATATCCACTCTATCGTGAATTATTCCTGATGTAATAAAATATCCACCCTTATTAAGTGCCTTACTAACATCTCCTGTTAATATACATATAACCTCAGCTATAATATTGGCTACAACTATATCAGCTTTTCCATCAATTACATCTAATAAATTTCCATGTAATATTTCAATATTATCAAGCTTATTAAACTTTAAATTCTCATTTGCAGACTCGACTGCAACTGGATCTAAGTCCACTCCTACAGCTTTCTTTGCACCAAGAAGTGCTGCTGCTATTGAAAGTATTCCAGAACCACAACCAACATCAAACACAATACTATCCTTACTCACATATTTTTCTAAAGCTTGAATACACATTCTTGTAGTTTCATGCTCACCTGTCCCAAATGCCATTCCAGGATCTAATTCTATAACAAGCTCTTCAGCTTTTGGTTCATATTCCTCCCAAATTGGCTTAACAACAATTTTTTCTCCTACTTTTGTTGGTTTATAATACTTCTTCCAGTTATTAGCCCAATCTTCCTCATGCATTGTTTCGCATTCAATCTTTCCTTCTCCTACATCAATACCAAGCTTTCTTATCTCATCTAGCTTTTCATTAACATAAGCTATAACTTCATCCATATTATCTTCTTCTGCAAAATATGCCTTTACCATAGCACATTTTCCTTTATGTTCTAATACATTTATATCTGCAAAATCCCAAGTTAATGGTCCTTGTTCTCTTCCTAATACGTCTTCTGGGTCCTCTACTGCTACACCCTTGCAATCTAGCATGTAAAATATACCCTCTACAGCCTCTAATGCCTCACTTTTTGTAGATACCCTAACTTCAATCCAAGTTCCTTCCATTTCTATATATCAATCCTTTCCATAATCTATAACAAATAGAAAAGCACTAATCATAAAGCGACAGTGCTTATAGTAGTATTATATCAAACTTTTTATAAAAATAAAGAAAAAACCAGTGAATTTATAGGGGGGTATAAATTCACTGGCAAACATAATAATGTTTAATATATAAGGGGTAAAATATTAATCATTTATCTTACAAAATTTATTATATACTACAATTATTAAATAACAATGTACAAAATATGAACATTTTGAAAACATTTATTTGTTTTTATTTAAAAAACCTTTTTTTCTTTACAGTCCCTTCAACTTCTTCACCTAAAGTCTCCATAAATTCCTGAAGAGCAATCTTTTGTTTAGAATTTAAGTTCTTAGGAGTATCAACTATTACCTTAACATATTGGTCCCCCCTAGAATTTGAATTAACCTTTTGAACCCCTTTTCCTTTCAATCTAAATGTTGTACCTGATTGTGTTCCTTCTGGAATAGTATATTTAACATCTCCATCAATTGTTGGAACAGATACTTCTGTACCTAAAGCAGCCTTTCCCATAGATATATGCATTTCCATATAAATATCACTATCTTGTCTCTTAAATTGCTTTGAAGGTGCCACTCTAATCTTTACATATAAAGTACCCGGTTGACCACCATTTTTACCATGCTCACCTTGTCCCCTAAGTGGCATAATATTTCCTGTATCAACACCTGCTGGTATCTTAACTGTTATCTTTCTGTTCTTTCTAACACTACCTTTTCCATGACAATCATGACAAGGTTTTTCAATCTTCTTTCCAGAACCTCCACAAGCATCACAAGTTTGAGTACTTACCATACTTCCAAGGATTGTTTGTCTTTGTACCTGAATATGTCCTGAACCGTTACACTTAGGACAAGTTATTGGACTTGTTCCTGGTTCTGCTCCTGTTCCTTTACAAGTCTCACAGTTTTCACTTCTAGTTATTGAAATTTCCTTTTCACAACCAAAAACTGCTTCTTCAAATGTTAAATTTAATGTATATTCTAAATCATTTCCTGGTATAGGTCCATTTCTTCTAGCAGAGCTTGAAGAACCACCTCCAAAGAAGGTCTCAAAGATATCTCCAAATCCTCCCATTCCAGAGAAGTCAAAACCTCCGCCACTGAAGCCTCCGCCTCCAAATCCAGCTCCATCTGCCGAACCAAATCTATCATAATTAGACTTCTTTTGAGGATCAGATAACACTTGATATGCTTCATTAATCTCTTTAAATTTTTCCTCCGCCTCTTTATTACCTTGGTTCTTATCTGGATGGTATTTTACGGCTAATTTTCTGAATGCTCTTTTTATTTCATCATCACTAGCACCCTTTTTTAGTCCTAGAATTTCATAATAATCTTTACTTGCCATTATATTTGCACCACCTAAATATTAGTTAATCTTACAAAAGGGAAGACTAATATTCTGCCTTCCCTTTTATATTATACATATACTTATATATTCTTACAATTATTTATCTTCATCAACCTTAAAATCTGCATCTACAACATTGTCATCCTTTGGACCTTCATTTGCTGCACCTTGTGCTCCCATATTTGGGTCTTGAGCAGCTTGTTGTTGATACATTTTTTCAGCTATTGAATAGAATGATTGATTTACTTCTTCAATTGCCTTCTTAATTGCTTCAATATCATCAGAATTTTGAACATTCTTTAATGCTTCTAGCTTAGCTTCAACATTTGCTTTTTCTTCTGGAGTAACCTTATCTCCTGCATCCTTTAATGCTTTTTCAACTTGGAATATTGTTTGTTCTGCTTGGTTCTTAGTTTCTATAGCTTCTTTTCTCTTCTTATCTTCTTCTGCATACTTAGCAGCTTCATCTACAGCCTTTTGAACTTCTTCATCACTTAAGTTTGTTGATGCTGTAATTGTAATATTAGCTTCTTTTCCAGTTCCCTTATCTACAGCTGAAACCTTAACTATACCATTTGCATCAATATCAAATGTAACTTCGATTTGAGGAATTCCTCTTGGAGCTGGTGCAATTCCTGAAAGGTTGAATCTTCCAAGGCTCTTATTGTCCACAGCCATTTGTCTTTCACCTTGTAATACATTAATATCAACTGCTGTTTGATTATCAGCATATGTTGAGAATATTTGACTCTTTCTAACTGGAATAGTTGTATTTCTTTCTATTAATGGAGTTGAAATTCCACCTGCTGTTTCAATACCTAATGTTAATGGTGTTACATCTAATAATACTACATCCTTAACTTCACCAGTTAATACACCTGCTTGAATAGCTGCACCAACAGCAACACATTCATCTGGATTAACTCCCTTTGAAGGTTCTTTTCCTGTAAATTTCTTAACTTCTTCTACTACTGCTGGGATTCTTGTAGAACCACCAACTAATATTACTTTATCAATATCGCTAACTGAAAGATTTGCATCTGCTAAAGCCTTCTTCATTGGTTCGATTGATCTTTGAACTAAATCTGCTGTTAATTCATTAAATTTAGCTCTTGTTAATGTTAAGTCAATGTGCTTTGGACCTGTTGCATCAGCTGTAATGAATGGTAAGTTTATATTTGTTTGAGTTGAAGATGATAATTCTATCTTAGCTTTTTCTGCTGCTTCCTTTAATCTTTGAAGAGCCATCTTGTCTTGTCTTAAATCTATACCATTTTCAGCTTTGAATGTATCTGCTATATAATCCATAATTTTTTGGTCAAAGTCATCTCCACCAAGTCTTGTATCACCATTTGTTGCAAGTACTTCAAATACTCCATCACCAAGTTCTAGGATAGATACATCGAATGTTCCTCCACCAAGGTCATATACAAATATCTTTTCGTTTTCTTCTGTCTTATCAAGTCCATATGCAAGTGATGCAGCTGTTGGTTCATTGATTATTCTTAAAACTTCTAATCCTGCAATCTTACCTGCATCCTTAGTTGCTTGTCTTTGAGCATCATTAAAGTATGCTGGAACTGTAATAACTGCTTGAGTAACAGTTTCTCCTAAATAGCTTTCTGCATCCTTTTTAATTTTTTGAAGTATCATTGCTGATATTTCTTGTGGTGAATATTCCTTATCGTCAATTCTTGTCTTATGCCCTGTTCCCATTTCTCTCTTAATTGAAATTATTGTCTTATCTGGATTTGTAATTGCCTGTCTTTTAGCAACTTGACCTACTAATCTTTCACCATCTGCTTGGAATGAAACTACTGAAGGAGTAGTTCTTGCACCTTCTGAATTTGTAATAACAGTTGGTTCTCCACCTTCCATTACTGCTACACATGAGTTTGTTGTACCTAAATCAATACCTATAATTTTTGCCATTTTAATTTCCTCCTAATTTTTTGTATATTCAAAACTTAAATTTTCACTTATTAATTAGCGACCTTTACAACTGTATATCTTATTACTTTGTCGCCTCTCTTATAGCCTTTCATAAAGACTTCTGCAATTTGATTCTTATCAAAGTTTTCATCTTCAACATGCATTACTGCTTGATGTAGATTAGGATCAAATTCACCTGTTGCATCAATTTCTTCAACACCTAATTTTTCGAAGGCAGAATTTAAACCCTTAACAGTCATTTCTATACCTTTTTTAAGATCCTCATAGCTTCCTTCAGCTGCTATTGCTCTTTCTAAATTATCTGCAACTGGTAAAACTTCTTTTAAGATATCATAACAAGCATTAGTATATATTTCGTCTTTTTCCTTTGTTGTTCTCTTTCTATAGTTTTCATATTCTGCTGTAAGTCTTACTAATCTTTCCTTTAAAGCATCTCTTTCATTAATAGCTTTAGTTAATTCATCTTTTTTCTTTCTTAACATAGCAAGTTCATCCTTATCAATCTCTATTGTATTATCTTCTTGAACTTCTTGTGTATCTTCTACTTGTTCCGTTTCTTCTAAAACCTCCTCTGAAACTTCTTCTTTTACTTCTTCATCTATATCCTTTGGGTTATTTTCATCAATAATCAAGTTTACACCTCTTCTCATACTATTTATATTTATTATTTCCATTAAGCATTTGATTAAGTTCTTTCATAACTTGAGTAAGTATTGCTATTACTTTTGCATAGTTTATTCTTCTTGGTCCTATAAGTCCAATCCTTCCAAGCGGTGTCCCACCAATTGAATATTCAGTTGAAATAATGCTACAATTCTTTGCTTCTGGAATATAATTTTCATCACCAATTTTTATTGTAATATCACCTTTAGGCTCTATTAACTCAATCATACAATCTTTATTATATAGAAGATTTAATATTTCCTTAGCACTATTTATATCATTGTACTCTGGATAATTTAAAATATTAGTAGTACCCTCCATAATAATATCTGTAGATTTTTTTTGCTTTAATGTTTCATATAAAGCTGGAACAATCTGATTAAATAATTCATCATATCCATTAAAGTCACTCTTTAAATTATTAATAACTTCAAGATTTATGTCTTCAACGTTTAGATTTACTAATCTAGCATTAATACATTTATTGATTGCCATTATTTCCTCTTCAGCAGGCATCTTATCCAATCTAAATCTATGATTTTTGATTTCTCCCTTATCTGGAATAATGACTGATACTAAAGTATGTTCATCCACTTTAATAAATTGAACCGACTTCAATATACTCTTTTTAACTGATGGTGTTTCAACAATACAAGTTAAGTTAGTAAGTTCTGAAAGCAGTGTACTTGCTTCTTTAACAATCTTATCTACTTCTAACATAGCACAATCAATTAAATGCTTCTTAATATGAATTTCTTCTTCATCAGTCAGGCTACATTGTTTCATTAAATTATCCACATATAATCTGTAACCCTTGCTAGATGGAACTCTTCCAGCTGAGGTATGAGGTTGCTCTAAATATCCCATGTCCTCTAAATCAGACATTTCATTTCTTATTGTCGCAGAACCTACACCTAAATCATACTTTTTTGCAATTGTTCTTGAACCTACCGGCTCACCAGTATTAATATAATCATTAATTATAGCTTCTAAGATTTTAATTTTTCTCTGATCTATAGTCATAACCTCACCCCGTTTTATTAGCACTCACTATTATCGAGTGCTAATGACTATGATATAAATATATTCTTTCTTTTATATTTTGTCAATATATTTTTATTAAATTTCTACTAATTTTTTATAAAATCATATCACTCATAACATAATTTGATAATTCAATTCCTTTAGAAGTTAAATACACCCTTCCAGCTTCTCTAACAAGCAGACCATTTTCTATATTTTTATCTATAACAGTCTTATATATACTATCTATATCCTTTTTAAATCTATCAAAAAATTCTTTTTCTGAAATTCCACTTATCATCCTAAGCCCCATAAACATAAATTCTTCGATATTATCCTTTACAGTATTAATATTTTCTATTTCAGAAACTGACTTTCCTAAATTTATATTATTTATGTATTCTTCAATATTATCTAAATTTTTGATTCGCTTATTATCATAATAAGAACTTGCTGATGCGCCTACCCCAAAATACTCCTCACATCTCCAATAAACTATATTATGTCTACACTCTCTGCCCTCTTTTGCATAATTTGAAATCTCATATTGATGAAAGCCTGCTTTTTCTAATATCTCTTTTCCTTTATGATACATATTTCTTTCTTCATCTTCACTTGGCAGATTTAATTGCTTCTTTAAATCAAATTCATATAAAGGTGTACCCTCCTCTAAAATCAAGCTGTAAGCAGATATATGCTCTGGCTTTAGAACAATAATCTTATTTAGTGTATCAATATAATCAGAAACCTTTTGATTTGGAAGACCAAACATAACATCTATGTTAATATTATTAAATCCAATATCTCTAGCCTCATAATAGTTTTTCACAAATTCATTATAATTATGTATTCTTCCAATACTTTTTAATAATTTATCGTCCGCTGATTGAAGTCCAAAACTTATTCTATTAATTCCATATTCTTTAATAATTTTAAGTTTCTCTATATCTACTGTTTTGGGATTACATTCAATTGTCTTTTCTGCATTTTGAATATAATCTAACTTATTTAGTTCTTTTAGCAATTTTTCTAAATTATCATTTTCTAAATAAGATGGTGTCCCACCACCTATAAAAAGAGATTTGATTTTAACTTTTCTACATTTTTGTTTTATTTCCGTAATCAAAGCATCTATATATTTATTCATCATTTTTTCTTTTCCTGAATAAGAAGGAAAATCACAATATAAACATTTTTGTTTACAAAATGGTATATGTACATATAAACTTATTTCTTTCATTTCTTCTCTCCACATTAAAAAAATAAGGGGATATGTTCATCCCCCTATAAAAATACAACTTATATAATTGCTTCTACTTGTTTCTTTATTAATTCTAACTTACTATCTGAATCTACAACTGTAAAATCATATATATCCTTAAAATTCATATAGAAATTAGCAAATGCTATTCTTTTATGTCTTGCAATATTTAATTCAAGAGCTACCTTTTCTAAAAAGTCTACTTCTTCATCTAAATATTTTCCATCAATTAATGCTAGACCTACTAATTCTAAATAAATAATATTTTTAATTCTTTCTGTACTGTCCTTTAACATAGAAATAGCAGTATCATTATCAAGTATAGCAACCTTAGATTCATCTACCCCTAATTCTTCAATATAATCTGCAACTAATTCTTGTTCTGACTTTGCAAAATCATTATCTACCATAGCTAATTGCTTTACTAGATTAACAAATGCTTCTGACTCTTTTTGGTTTAATTCATTTAAAAACATAAAATCCCGTTACTGAAAACTTATAAAAGTTTATAAAAAAATATATAAAACTTTAGGTTTCATTCCTTTTTCAACGTATCTGCTTTGATAATAGAAAATCTATTACTACTAACATTTGATATAATACTACGTAAACGACAAAGCGATTCACGTAAAAGCAAAGCTTTTTGT
>JALENK010000018.1 GCA_022767515.1 Clostridium sp. | reverse complement strand
TTTCAATATTTTTTTCAACATCATAAATATCTTGACTTATAGTTTCCTCTAAACATTTTATTCTTTCTTTACTTTCTTCCTTTAAATTCCTTATCCTTTCTTCATCTTCTGAGTTTAAATCTTCCTTTAAATTCCTTATTCTTTCCTCATCTTCTGCATTTAAATCTTTCTTTAAATTATTTATTCTCTTTTCATGTTCTGCATTTAGCTTCTTTTCTAAGGTATTTATTCTCTTTTCTTCTTCTTCATTCAGTTTCTTCCTCATATCATTTATATTCTTTATAACCTCTTGTTTTATTTCGCTAACCTTGCTTGGAACATCTGAATTATTTAATAAACCATCTACCTTTTTTTCTAGTTCATACATGTCCTTAATTAATGAATCCAGCTTATCAGCAAGAGAATTTATTTTCTTCTGCTTTTTAACTGCAGATTCAATTTCCTTTACTTGTATCTCAAAGTTATCTATTGTATTATTAAGTTTTTCTATGTTACTCATTTAAATTTTCTCCTATCTTTTTAATAATCTCGACCTTCTCTGACAATATTAAATTCAAACTTACATTATCTTTTAAAGACTTATAAACATCTTCTTTATTTAAATATTTGCATAAGACCTCAGATAGTAAATCCTTGTTATCTTCATTTAATTTTTTTCCTATTTCAATAGTTTTATTAAATATTTCTGTTTTTCTATCCTCATCATAGGTATTTATTTTTTCAAATGCTGATTCAAATCTATCTTTAACCAATTTATCGTTATATTTATCTAATACCAATGCAAAAATTCCACTTAAATAATTTAATGAAGTGTTATATCTATAACTTTCTAAAAACCTCATAAGAGCCACATCTGTCTTTTCAATCTCACTTATAGCCTTAATATTTTTTCCTTCCTTATCAAAAACTAAATCAAAAGTTTCTTTAAAATCATCTGGATAATATGCTAAATGGTCAAGCCTAAATGACTTATCTGAAATTTTAAAATATCCCTCTAAGGTTCTTTTAAAATACTCTTCTCCTTTTGTAAAATAGTTATCACATAAATCAATAAGGTTCTTTTGAGATAATCTTCTTGAATAAAATACATTATCATAGTTCCATTGAATTAATATATAAATGAGATTATATATTTTATCTCCACTTTCATTATTAAGTATTTCATAATATTTATGATATTTTGTAGACTTTTCATTATTTAAATCAAACTCAACATCATATTTTTTTATATATTCATTTAGGCAATTAAATGCACTTTCATAATCACAATTTCCGTACTCTATATTAAACTTTCCTCTATTTCCCCAATCTTCTATAGTCCAATCCTTAATAATTCCAAGTAGGCTTAGACGATAAATTGCCTTTTGAACAGTCATAAAGCTGCATTGAATCTTTTCATTATTAAGAGTAATATTGGAATTTTTTAATTTTTCTATAGATATAATTTCCTTTTTCTCTTTGCAATAGTTCTTAAATATATTTATAGCTAAGGCACATTCCTCTTTAATAGTCTTATTTCCACTTAACATTAAAAATAAATTTCTAAACAAATCGTCAGCTGATCCATTATTTTTTTTATTTATTTCATTTAAATCCTCAATAGTACTATCAAGACTAAATACATCATCATAATATTTCTTTGCTTCTTCATCAATTGAATTAATAATATAACAAACAGCTTTATTTTTATCTCTTCCAGCTCTTCCAGCTTCCTGATAAAAGGATTCAATTGACTGTGCTAGTCCAAAATGAATAGTATATCTTATATTTTGCTTATCTACTCCCATTCCAAAAGCCTTTGTAGCAACCATTATTGGAAATTTATTTTCTTGAAATTCGTTTTGTACTTTAATTTTATATTCAGCAAATTTCTTATCATCCATTATATATTGACCCTTTATCTTAGGTACTTCCCCAGAATAATATTTTGCCATATCTGAGAATTCCGGATCACTACTTATTTTCTGTGATAATGGATGACAACCATATTTACCATTTACATGAGGAGTAAATATTAAAGAGCATTTATCATATCCATTATTAGAGCTTGTAAACTTATCCTCTTTATTTATACTTTTAAGTAAGTCAAATAATACTCTCTCCTTTTGATTACTATTTCCACTATTTTCTTTAATAACCTTAAACTCTAGTTCCTTTCTTGTATAATCAACTATTGTTTTCACATTATTTTCATCCATATTAAATTCTACTAATATATCTTTTAAAACATTCTTAGATGCTGTAGCTGTAAGACCTAGAAATTTTGCTTGTGGACATAGTCTATTAATTGTTTTGGCTAAGTTTAGGTAGGATGTTCTAAAATCATGACCCCATTCTGATAAACAATGTACTTCATCAATAACAGCATAACCAATATTATAATTACTATTTATAATTCTTAATTCATCTCTAAAATTATTAGTTTGAAATCTTTCTGGTGATATCCATACAAACATATATTTAAGCCTTGAATACTCTCTTAATATTTTTTCTTTTTGCTCTGCTGTCTGATCACTACTAACAAAATTAGTATGAACTATCCCTTTCTTGTCTAGATTATACTTTTGGTCATACATTAAAGATTTTATTGGTACTACAACAAAGCTTATTGCTGGCTGAAGTAAACAGGCTAATTGATAACATAAAGATTTACCACTTCCAGTAGGTAATAAGCCTATGGTATCAACTAATGATAAGCTATTTATTATAATTGGAAGCTGACCTAAATTAAAGCTCGAAAATCCAAATATATTTTCATTAAGCATATATAAGCTTTTATCATTAGCCTCCTTCCCCTCTGTTATTATGTTATATTTTATAGCCTTACTAGTCGCTACCTCAAAATAATCTGCCTTATCTAGATAAGCACCTCTTACAAATATAATATTATCTTGATATATCGTTTCATCCCACTTCTTCATCAAGCTAAAATCAATATGTAAAGTATCCTTACTTTTTGAAAACTTATTAACTCTTTTAATCTTTAATTCAGGTCTTTTTAGATTTTTTCCCTGTAAATTTAATAAATTTTCAAGCCATATAAATATGTCCTCTATTGCTATGAAACAATCTACTTCAATATCTGAAAATTTAATTTCAAAATTCCACTTATCATCATCTATACTAATAATTCCTTTTTTTAAAAGCTGAAGTATTAGTATCTGAAATCTCATGATTCCATCAAGCTTACATTCTAATATATCTCCCTTACTTTTCTTATATAAATCTAATGCCTCTTTATATAATGCAATTTCCTCATTATTAACTATTGTTTCTTCTAATTCCTTAAGAGAAGACTTCAAAGAATCATCATTATTTTTTATAGACTTAGCTGATATTCTTAAGACTCCTATTCCAAATCTTGAAAGATAGGCATCTCTTTCCAAGTCTTTTAGAGTATCTACTTCCTCTAAGTGTTGCATACCATCAATTTCGATTACTAATTTACATTGTGGAATATAAAAATCCACTTTGTTTTCAGAAAAATCTGCATTTTCCTCACCAGTTATATCATTAATAGATGCTTCTGGTAATATTAGATTTTTAACAAATTTATAGCCCTTTTTTAATACCTTTGGAAGCCTTTCCTCATAAAATATTTTGGCAGGATTATCAAGCCCACACCCCTTAATAACCCCGTCCCAAACACAATCTTCCTCTGAAACATATCTTATCTTTTCATTCACTGAATAATTTTCAAACTTATTTAATAAATACTTTGATAGTTTTGTCGGATTTCCCCTCTGTAATATATTTTGTAACACGTTATAAGTACTATATAAACTATCTTGTACACTATTTTTATCTTCTTTATTAATCTGAATTATATAGTTATTATTACAACTTGCATAATTAGATGAAAATTTTTGCATACACTGCCTCCCACTCAAGTTATTTATTAAAAAGGTAATTCCTCCTCATCATAATATTTTAACCTGTTTAATTCTGACCTCAATGATTTTATAGTTTTTTCCTGCTCTAAAATTTGCTCTTTATAAACACGCATTTCCTTAACATAATTCCTTATCTTTTTATCCCTTCTTTTTATTTTTTCACTCTGCTTTTTTATTATTTCTTCCTTTATATTTATTTGATTATTTTGTAAATCTAACATTTCCCATTGTTTTATTATTTCTTCATCTTGATTTGTAACTTTTTCTTCCATTTTTTCTATAGTTTCATTATAAAGCTGTATCTTTTCGTCTTGCTTTTTTATAGTTTCATCATAAAGCTTTACTTTTTTGTCTAACTCTTCTAACTTAATTTCAAAACGTTTTTTTACCTCTTCCATTTCTTCTAGCTTTTTCATATATTTCTTTTCAAATTCCATTGAAATTCTGCTTAATTCTTCTGTGGCAAGTATTAAACCTTCATAACTCACAATCACTTCTTTTTCTGACATATTTTTCATATCAAACACATCCCTTTAAATTTGTTATTATTTCTATAAGCCTATTATCTAAAATTTTAATTATTCTACTTATTATTTCATTCCTTATGTCAGCATCATAATCCTTAAATGCCTTATTAATTAATCCAAATAAAGAATTTTTTCTATATCCATTTTTTAAAGAATAATTCTTAATATCAACGTACATATCTACTATTTTTCTTATAGGTTCATTATTACCTACTTCTCTACTTATTCTTTTAATAGTTTCTTTATCATCAAGTATAAGAGCAAGCTCTAAAACATTTTTATACCTTTTTTCTTCTTTAGCTATCTCCATATCACACTTTAATATTTTTTTATTATCTCCATCACATTTTAGATAGCTTTCCTTTGCTTCTCTATATCTTCCATTTGCAAATTCTATCTCTGCTTGTAAAAGCCATTCGTCCCTGCTATTTGAAAGATTACTTATTCCCAATGAATATTCATTATATTCAGCAATTTTATCAATTTGTTTACTTAACTCTTTTTCAAGATAATCTACCTTGTTTTCATTCATAATGCATAAAAATTGCTGTGCTCTTGTTATTCCAACATAAAATAAATTAAAATAATATCTATACTTTGTATTTTTTTTAGCTATCCCATATCCACAAATTTCATTCCATTTATCACTAAACTTTCCTGTAAGGTTATAGCAAACAATATATTTATATTCCATCCCTTTTATGTCAGACACTGTTGATATAATATCATGCTTTTTTTTCTTATATTTTTCTTGACCATATTCAGCTATTAATCTTTTTTTAGTTTCTGTATCTGGTACAAGTATCATAGCTCCTGGATATTCAAGAAGCTTGTCTATAAGTCTTTTTATATTATCCTTTGTATATTTAAAGTCTATAGGTTTTCTTCCTGAAACCTTACACTCTCCGTACTCTTCACCTTTCCTTTTTCCTATTTTTTTCACTCTTAGACTTGAAAGTGCATTAACACAATCTATAATCTCAGTGGTACACCTATGATTATAATTAAGAGCATATTCCTGAACATTATTAAATAAGGTTTTAATTCTTCTATCATTAAATACATTAGGATTAATTATTTGGTGAATATCTCCATCCATTACAACATTATTTTTATTTTTTGCAAGACTGCACATATAGTAAATCTGTAGTTCTGTATAATCCTGCACCTCATCTATTGCTACTAAATCAAATGATTCATTTTCCATTTTTAGCATTTCCATTATCAAGTCATTTTCATCATATTTATTATTTTCTTTAAGCCACTTATCATACTCCACGCATAATTTATATACTTTTTTTCTAATCTCCTTTGGTACAATAGTATTATCATCAGATAAGCTTTCATACTCTTCAAGAGATAACATTCTCATTTTTGGATTTACCTTTCCTGACTGCTCAGAATCATTACCCCTTGCCATGTTATTATTAAGTCCGCCCTTTATTACTCCTCTTATTTCTGCCCATAAATTAACTGTTGAAAGCTCATATTTTTTTGAAAATTTCTCCTTATCTTTATACTTATCAATAAAGCTTTCAAAATCATATACTGTTTCCACAAAATTTGCCCTTGATTTTTGAAGTTTTTCAATGCAATATTCATTTAAATTCCAAAAAACTGTATTACCCTCCTTATTTTTTGACATATTGACAATATAATCATATTTCTTTTTTGCATTTTCAACTAAAGCATTTGATTGAGTAAAATAAATTGATTTTGCATTATTTTCGATTAATTTAATATCATTCAATATATGTAACAATATAACTGTCTTTCCTGTTCCTGCTCCCCCTGTTATTATTGCTGGTCTTCTATGTTTTATGAAATCGTTAACAATATCGTTTTGTTTCTCAGTAAGATATACATCAAGCTCATTTATTGTTCTGTTTTCTATATTTTCATCTTGGTCATTTATAACATAGAATGAATGGAAATTTTCAAAATATGTTTCATCTAAAGTCTCAATATTTATTCCCATATCTGTTATATCCTTGTCTTCTATGGTATGCAGATTAGACTTACTATATTCAACAAAATCAAATTTTTCTAGTTCTTGTCCTTTTATATTGTCCTGATCATCATGCTTTGCATATTTTAAAATTACCCAATCTGACTTATATTTATCTCCATCTCTTATGCTATTAATGTAATCACCATAGGTATATAGTATTCTATCGCCATTTGTTAACCGGTATTTGAATATATTAGCACTGTTATTCCCTAGTCCCTTTAGTTTCTTTCCATTTTGCTTATTTAAATATTCCCTCATAGAATTATGACCATTCTTTTGAACCATATCTAATGTTGCAAGCTCTTTACATATAGCAGAAATAGTTTTATTAGAAATTCCCTTATTATTTGATGCCTGCTTTAATAAATAACTTGAAACAAGTATACTCATAATAATCACCTACCTTATAATTCTATTGTCGTTCACGCTTTAAGCTTATCTATATTATACTCTCTTTAATAAGTAACGTACAGTGAACACTTTTTATATAATTTTGTTACTTATTTTATATTTTTCTTGTATTCTAATTTAATTTATGTTACCTTTGTAGTAACAAATATACTAAAGGTGGTATTATTATGGGATTTATTGGTGAAAATGGTTATCCATTAATTAACGAAGAGCAAAAAATAAGAATTACACTTAGCAATAGAGCAAAATTAACAATGTCTGAAGATATGGATGTTTTTGGAACACCAAAAGCTGCTACATTCATTAATTTAGTTTTTAATAATTTTAAGTCAGATGCAAAATCTTCTATTTCATTATATCTGCAACAAAGAGAATTAGAACTAGACCGTTTATTTAACGAAAGCAAATTAGATGATATAAATAAAAAAATAGCCATAAAACAGCTTTTGGAGGTTGAAAAAAAAGAGATAGAAAAAACAATTGCTAGTTATAATGCTTCAAAGGGTGAAAGCAAGCTTTATCATATCAATGACAATAATGTCAAATACTTATTAGAATCCTGTGATGAAGATAAATACTACAGTCGCCCTGGTTTATACTTACGTTCAGTTATTGAAGAATACTGTTCTTTGCCTTTTATAATGCGTGAACAAATTTATAGGAAAGATATCTATGAAATTATTGAACGTGCATGTAAAGAAAAAAGAATACTTAAAATAAAAGCTAACTATTATGGCAAGGACCAATTATTCTATGTATATCCATACAAAATAGTACCTGATTCATTCCACACCCAATCTTATTTAGTTTGCTATTCACGTAAGGCAGAGAAAGAAGACAAAAATAAAATTGTTGCTTCATTTTCTATGGCAAGAATTAACACTCCAACTTTACTCTCAAAAACATTTCATTTAAACAAACAGGAAATTGCCAATATAGAAGCACAATTATCTAACTA
Source organism: Clostridium sp. (assembly GCA_022767515.1). Taxonomy (GTDB): domain Bacteria; phylum Bacillota; class Clostridia; order Clostridiales; family Clostridiaceae; genus Clostridium. The sequence goes on along the minus strand of JALENK010000018.1, from coordinate 3,302 downwards.
TTCACCAGCATACCTAATAGGTAAACCAGAACAGATTAAAGTAAGATTAACAAAAAAAGGAAAGCAATCCTACCAAACAAGACTTTATTCTCGTCCTGAAAAAATAGAATCACTTTCCACTGATGATACCTATGTTTTTAATTGTACCCAACAACAAATCTTTAACTATTTTTTTCCTTTTGGAGCAGATGCAGAAATCATCAGTCCTGAATCTTTAAGAAATAGATTTAAAAATGCATTAGAAAAATCTCTGTCACAATATCTATAGTTAAACTATCTGATAAAAAGGTCTCCTGTGATAATAGGATATCACAGGAGACCCAAGATTTAACTATTTAGTCTTTTTTCTAAAACTAATAACCTTAACAGTTATTTCATCTGTTCCGCCATAAGGGTCAACCAATACTTGTACAGTTGTTTCACCTGGCTCTAAACCAATAACTTTATTATCACTTAATGATACTACTGTTGAATCAGATACGTTGTAAGCAAACTTTCCATCTTTAAAGTAATCACTTTGTGAATATGTTGGATTTAAATCCAATGTTTCTCCAACCTTAATAGTTACTGCTTTCTTTCCTTCTAATAATGATACTGATAATGGTCTGTCTAAGCAGATATCAAATGTTTCATAATTAGATATTCTATTTTCTTTTTCATCAACTGTCTTTATAACTGCTGTAATCTTTCCACAATAAATATCTTCTTCTGCAATATCTATTTTTTGAGTAACAATAATATCCTCTTTAGCTTTTAAATCACCTACATTAACTTTCATGTAAGTATTAGCTTTACTTGAGCGATTATATAAATCATTATACATGATTGTCACAAAATTATTGTCACTTTCCTTAGCATCCTTATTACCTAAGTTAACAAGTCTGTAAGTAGCATAGATAGCATCATTTCTTTGTTCAGTATCAACATCTGTAATTTTATATTGAGGTTCATATTTTAAACCTTCACTTGTATATGTTGCAACCTCAGCAAATCCATTTTCTTGTACTTCAAATATAAGAGATTTTCCTTTAATATCTTCTGGTAATGACCATACCATTTCTAAGCTTAACTTTCCTGATGGTACGATAACATCATCACCTTGTAATGTCTTGATATGTTCTCCCTTAACTCCATCTACTGCCTCATATACATCCACAGTATATCCGTTTGCATTTTTAAGTCCCTTATTTTTGATTACTACATTAACCTTGCCACTATTAGTTAATTGTACACCTTCCATTCTTCTATGATGCACGTATGCTTCTTCTTATCATTGCCCTCTGCTTCGTAGTTAATTCCAACCAAAAGAATTTTATCACTATATCCAGACAATGCTCCATGATATCTCTTTTCTTTAATCTGCTTAATTGCAGTATCTGCTGACTTATTATACTTAAGCTCCACCACCATGGCAGGTCTCCAGCCCGCATTGGCTCTTGGAATAAATACAAAATCTGCAAAGCCCTTGCCTGCAGGCATCTCACGCACAACATTATAATATGCCGGTGCAGTGAAATATGCCATTGTAAGAACACAACTTAGCGAATTCTCATCATTGTATTTCAAAACTGATGTGTAGGTATCGTGTGCCTGTTCTATAATCTCTGCTACTTTGTCTGCTTCTTTGTCTATTGTAGCAAAAAGCAATTCATCACATCTTGATATGGTCTTAGCTATATCCTTCCACTCACCAATCTGTAATGCTGACTCAAATGCAGTTGCAACTTCGTAGTTTGGAATAAACGCACTCTTTCTATCTGCATCATATCCTAAATATCCCAGATGTATCAATGCTGTTAGTGCATCATCTTTTGATGCAACTGTTGAAAAATCATTTTGAAATAAATTGGTATTAACCCTGACTCTTCCCCCTGCAAGCATTGTCATAATGTCATCTTTTAACCCTGCATAATTCATAGTGATAAAAGTATTAATGGATGCAAATGATGATGTATTCTTCCAATACGAATCAAAATCATTTTTCGTCATTGCCATAGCTACAGAATTAGGATTATACATATGCTTACCATCAATTAGATATCCATTATACCATGCCTTCGTGGTATCAAAATCCATATCATATTTCACACAAAGTTCTCTTACTTCTTCCTCTGTAAACCCAAAGTAGTCAGTGATTGGTTTTGATTTTAGCATTGTGTATTCGTCAAAATTATTAAGTGCTGATTCATCCTTAATCTTTTTAATTGGCAAAATTCCTGTAATATATGCCAATGCCAGAAACGATTTTGATTCCTCTGATTTAAACAAAGAGTGAAGGAATTCAAGATATCTGTTAACCAATTCTTTATCTTTACTGTTTCTGATTACACAATCCCATTCATCAATGATGATAACGAAGGAAATGTTTGAAATCCGATAAACACTCATAAGTATTGAGTTAATCATTTTCGAATAATCTATCTTATCTTCGTACATTTCTCGTATATCATCACAAATATATTCAACAATTTTCTCAACAATATTGTCTTTATAGAAGTCCCAAAATGATGATATATCAAGATGAATCACATTATACTTGTTCATATACTTCTTAAAATCACTACTTTCAGCAATCTTGGTATCCTCAAAAAGCTTAGTGGAATCACATCCAAGACTGTAATATGCATCTATCATTCCTGCTGCATGGGATTTACCAAAACGTCTGGCATGGCTTAATGCGATGCAGTTTTTGGGAGTTCCAATGTATTCATTCAAGTACTCCAACAATCCCGTTTTATCTATATATATTTTATAATTTCTGTCTTTTGTAAAACTTCCGTTACTTGGATTAAAATATACTCCCATACTTTGTATCACCTCATCATTTATTATGCATACTTTTATTATATATTTCTTTTTTCATTTACTCAACCGAATATTTTATTTTGATAAATAAGCATCATAATAATTTCCTACTAAACCATATACATCATCATTGCCACTACCGGGGGGCAGAGCATGTTCAAAAAAGTTGTAAAGTGGTGTAAATATACTTGTTTGGAGGGTATTCATATCCTCAGAAACTTATATTCTCAAAATGAGATAATACATTTATTTTACATGTCTTTGAAGCTTAATCTATAATATCTTCGATAGATAATAAACGCAGCAAATGCTGTTACAATCTCTGTTAACGGGAAGGATAGGAATACTCCGTCTGCTCCCATCAAACTACTAAATCATATTTCGTGTCATGTTTTTAGTTTTCATGATTATAGACACAAAAAAAACCACACAGCAGTAACTGTGTGGCGAAAAAGATTTCTTTAAAAAATCCACTCCCAAAAGGGTTTTGTGCGATA
>JALENK010000045.1 GCA_022767515.1 Clostridium sp. | reverse complement strand
TACTGTGTCCCTTATATCATTTTCTGTTTGAATTCCTTTAAACTGTAAATATTGGTCATAAGTATAATATCTTCTATCAGTTGGAGTACGATTTGCTTTGAGAATTCCATCTCTGTCCCAACGTTGAAGAGTTTTTACTGATACTCCAAGTAATTCAGCAAAATCTTTTGGTTTATAATTTGTGATATTTGATGTATTCATAAATAATTCTCCTTTCTTTATAAACACATATATCACATATAAACATATTTGTCTGTGTTTTTGATTACTTAAAATCCCTCCTTTTAAAAGTAGTTTTCCCAGTTCACAAAAAAAAATGCATTATTAATCTATTGTTTTATATATTAATTGAATATCCTTTTCTAATGAATCACCTATAATAATATTTTTTAATAATTTTTGTCTAGCCTTTTCTCCCTTGTCCTTATCATTTGCATAAATTACAGCTAAAACATCTCCCTCCTTTACCTTATCAGAACATTTTTTATTAAATACAATTCCAACTGATAAATCTATTTTATCCTCTTTTGTAGCTCTTCCTGCTCCAATTTCCATAGCTATAATTCCAACCTCTTGGGCATTTATCTTTGTTACCATTCCATTACTTTCTGCTATAACCTCTATTTTATATTTTGCATTTTCAAACTTTGAAATATCATCAATATATGAAACATCTCCACCCTGGGCTAAAACAAATTCTTTTAGCTTATTAAGTGCATTACCATTATCAATATTTTCTTTTAATAACGCTCTTCCTTTTTCAAGAGTATCTACCCTCTTTGCAAGAAGAAGCATATTGCTTCCAAGAGTAAAACATAATTCAAGTAAATCCAAAGGGCCATTTCCCTTTAATGTATTTATTGCCTCTATTATCTCTAGCGAATTTCCAACAGCATATCCAAGTGGCTGATTCATATCAGAAATTACTGCTATTGTTTTAACGCCTACATTATTTCCTATTTCAACCATTTCCCTTGCAAGTAAAGTAGCACTTTCTTCATCCTTCATAAATGCTCCATCCCCGACCTTAACATCTAGCACAATAGCATCTGCTCCAGATGCTATCTTCTTGCTCATTATACTTGATGCTATAAGTGGTATGCTATCAACTGTTGTAGTTACATCCCTTAATGCATATATCTTCTTATCTGCTGGTGCTAGACAACCAGTTTGAGCTACTAATGCTAGGCCAAGCTTATTAACATTATTAATAAACTGCTCTTCTGGAATTGATACTGAAAATCCTGGAATAGACTCTAGCTTATCAATAGTTCCACCAGTATGTCCAAGCCCCCTTCCTGACATTTTGGCAACTGGCACACCACAAGAGGCTACCATTGGTGCAAGTAAAATCGTTGTCTTATCTCCAACTCCACCTGTAGAATGTTTATCAACCTTAATTCCATTTATCCTGCTTAAATCTAATCTATCACCTGACTTTGCCATAGCCATAGTTAAATCAGCAGTTTCTCTTTTATTCATACCATTAAAATAAATTGCCATAAGAAGAGCAGATGCTTGATAGTCTGGTATGGTTCCCTCTGTAAATCCATTAATAAAAAAATCTATCTCCTCTTTATTTAATTCCAAATTATTCCTCTTTTTTAAAATAACATCATACATCCTCATAAGTATCATCCCTTATTTTTTCACTATTTCATTCAAAAATGAAGCACCATATATATCGTTTTCTATTCCTAGATAATCTAATATGGTCTTTCCTATATCTGAAAATTCTTCTCTAGTTTTTATATTTACTCCACTCATTACATTATTACCACAAACAAGTATTGGAATATGCTCTCTTGAATGGTCTGTACTAGCTGTAGTAGGGTCACAACCATGATCTGCAGTAATGATTAAAATATCATCTTCCCTTAATTTTTCAAGTATTTCATTTAACCTAGCATCAAACTCTTCAATTGCCTTTCCATATCCAGCCGCATCATTTCTATGCCCATAAAGCATATCAAAATCAACTAAATTAGTAAAAATGAGACCGTTTTCAACTGTATCCATATATTCAAGAGTCCTATCTACACCATCCATATTATTTTTTATATGTATGGCTTTTGTAACTCCTTTTTTATTAAATATATCTTCAATCTTTCCAACACAAGCGACCTCAAGATGTGCTTCATTGATATATTCTAATATAGTTTTAGAAAAGGGGTCTAAAGCATAATCCTTTCTATTAGAGGTTCTTGTATAGTTTCCATTCTGCCCAATAAAAGGCCTTGCAATAACCCTTCCAACTGTCTTTTCTCCAACAAGCATATCCCTTGCCACCTGACAAATTTCATATAATCTTTCAAGTGGAATAACGTCTTCATGTGCTGCAATCTGAAAAACACTATCAGCAGATGTATAGACAATCGGATATCCTGTCTTTATATGCTCATCACCAAGTTCCCTTATTATCTCTGTACCAGAAGCTACTTTATTACCAAGAACACCTTTTACCTTTGCCTTTTCCATAAATTCTTGTATTATATCTTTTGAAAAACCATTTGGATAAGTATTAAGAGGCTTATCTAAAATAACTCCACTCATCTCCCAATGCCCTGTAACAGTATCTTTTCCTACCGATTTTTCCTTTGCCTTTCCAAATGCTCCAATTACATTCAAAGATTTTCCTAAATATTCATTACCATCAATGTTGGCTATTCCAAGCTTTCTTAAGCCATCAATTTTCAAGCCATTATTGTACTCATAAACATGCTTAAAGGTATTACTTCCCTTATCATTGTACTTATCAGCATCCGCCATTTCTCCTACTCCAACACTGTCTAAGACAATTAATATACATCTTCTCATAAAATACCACCTCTTTCTTTTGTTTATGCTCTTGGATGAGTATTTCTATAAATAAAATTAATTTTGTCACTATTAATTATTTCATAATAAGTATCCATATATGTTAACACTTGATTTCCAAGCATCTTTTGAACAGCCCTTACATTTGCTCCATTTTGAAGCATATGAACTGCAAATGAATGTCTAAATGTATTTAAATTAACATCCTTTTTTATTTCAGCCTTTTCTGAATATTCCTTAACTATACGCCATATACCTTGCCTTGTAAGCTTATTTCCATTCAAATTAACAAATAAATTATCCACTTTGCTTAAGGCAATATTTCCTCTGATTTCAAGATAATTCTCAATGGCACTACAAGCACTTCTTCCAATTGGAATAAGCCTTTCATAACTTTTATTATCTGTACATTTTACAAAGGATAAATCTAAATTAACATCACTACAGATTAAATTAATAAGTTCTGATACTTTCATCCCTGTGGCATACATAAGCTCTAATATTGCTCTATCTCTAATACCTTTAGGATTATCTGTTTCTACAGAATTTATAATTTTATCCACTTCATCTACTGTAAGTATCTCTGGAAGCTTTTTAGAAGATTTAATGCTCTTATATGAAATCTTAGGCATATCATCTATATAATTATTGCTCTTTAAAAATGTATAAAAACTTCTTAAGCTAATAATTATTCTATTAATAGACCTTTCAGATTTCCCTTGAACCAACAAATATTGAATATACGCCATAACATTTATTGTATCCGTTTTTAATAATTCTATACCTATACTATCTAAAAATTTTATAAATAAATTTATATCAGTAACATAAGCATTAATTGTATTATTGCTCTTATCTGCCTCCAATAAATATTTTTTATATTCATTAACTATTTCCATATATTTTTAACTCCTAATTAATTATTTATATTCGACAAACTCATTTAATATTCCTCTATATTCTTACATATAAAACTTACTAATAACGACCTTTATTATATTCGGCGACAAATATGTTTCAACAACCATTCCTAAAAGCAGTATACCTACAATCAAAATTCCTGCTTTTAACATTCCTTTAATCTGTATATTTTTATCAAAATTATTGTTATTTTTAGTTATTTTGTTTTTTAATATACTTAAAGATGTACTTAAACCTAAGGCACTTAAAATTATTATGGCTGGAATATATAAAATGTTTTGTGGTATCACAGATGCTGATGCTATTAAAAATCCACTTCCTTCATTTGCTAAGGACAATAATGCAAAGGTATATCCTAAGCTGAAACCTTTGAATACATCAACAATTAAAATTATAGGCATACCAAATCTTGTGAATGAAAAAATAATAATTGGAAGTATTATTATAATATTATTTTTAAACACTGTAATCAAAAGTTCACTGTAATTAACTTCTTTTTGATTAATCCCTTTCAAAAAATCATTTAAATATAAATTCAAATCACTTTTATTGTTGTCCCCCATATATTTAACAACATATCCCCCTATTACTATACCAATGAAAAACAGAAATAATACAAATAGATAATATACCTTATTACCATTTAATGTTTCATTCAGCCTTCTTAGCACCTTATTCATTAATAAATCTCTCCTAAATTTTCTATAGACTATACTATGATTAAATAAAAACCAATATGCATATAACCTAAGATACACTATGTTTAGGTCTTTTCATTATATATTTTATTTAAAAAACGATAAAAAATGGGCAACCTTAAAAAGATTGCCCAAATCTTAATTAATATAACTAATTTATGTATATTTTATCTATTTAATTTAATTACTCCAACATTCTCTTTTTTTTCTTTTTTAGATTTTTTATCATTATCTGCTTCTCCTAATGAAATCTGTGATAACTTTCTTCCCTTCTTTGAAGCAATTATAAGACCACTTGTAGCTGCAATTGCTAACCCTGCTAAAATTCCAACTGTTGATTTTCTCATTTTATCTCCCTCCCATATCTTTATATTAATTTTATCATAATATTAAATGTAATTTATGTCAACAAACTCCATATATATAATCAATATTTAATATAAATTTAATAATTAAAAAAGTATCTCCAATGTTTATATATTCATTGAAGATACTCATAAATAAACTAATCTAATTTGTCAATGCTCTCCACGTATTTTTACCAACAATCCCATCTACTAACAGGTTTCTACTCTTTTGAAAATTCATAACAGCTTTTTTAGTAATAGGTCCAAAAATACCATCATCATCAATAACTAATCTTTGTTGCAATAGTTTTACAATATTACCTGTACTTCCATACAAAAGTAAAGGACAGGCATCTAATGTTAAAGGTCCAGCAATTCCATCCACTACTAAATTAGCCTTTCTAATTTTATTCAAAGTCTGCTGTAAGCGTTTAACATAATTAAATCTAGTTTCTTGGCTAGTCTGTACTACTGTATTATTCTGAATTTCCTCACCTACAACTCCATTAACTATAGCTTCAGCTATTGTCTCTGCACCAATATTTTTATACTTGTCCACATCACTTTTGTTATCTACAAAGCACACTTCAATAAGCATTGCTCTAGCATCAGTATGCCTTACAACATATAATCTACTTCCGTCTTTGATTCCTCTATTTTTAAAACCAAGTTTTACAATATTATTCAATACCTTGGAAGCTTCTTTATTTTTTTGTCCTCCAAAGGTATAAATTTCAACTCCTTCTCCCCCACCTGCATTGGCATGAATGCTAATATACAGATTTACACCTAAATTATTACTTGTAGTAGTTCTATAATTTAAAGATTGTAAAACAGTATAGGCACTTTTTGTAGGTCTTACCTCATAAACTGTATGACCTTTATTTTTTAACTTTTCTACAACTAAAGTACCTACACTATTAATAATCTCTTCCTCTCTTATAAAGCCTACAGCTCCTCTATCCTGTCCAATACCATGTCCTAAGTCAACTGCTATTTTCATTACATCATACCCCTTCATAAATTACTTATATTATATAGTATTATGAAGAGTAAAAAATTATAATACTTTTTTCAATTTTTTCTTAGACTTTTTTATATCCTGATTGGTATAAAATGAAAATACTAGTTGTAAGCACATAAAGCACCATATTACTGGTTCACAAATTATTATTCCCATACTATCAAGTATTGGAATTAATAATATAACAAATATTATCTTTCCTACTAATTCAATACCACTTGAGATTAAAGGCAATATCTTTTGCCCCATAGCCTGAAGAGAATTTCTCATATTAAATAATACCCCAAGTACTGGATAAAATGCAGCATTTATAACTAGATATTTATTAGCATAACTAATAAGTTCTTGATTATCTGAATTAGATAATAACTTTACTAAAAATGGAGAGAATACTGCTAGTATTATAGTTGCAAATATTCCCCATATAATCGAAAAAATATTTGAATATTTTACAGCCCTTTTTATCCTATCTATCTTATTTGCACCTTTATTTTGAGATACAAAAGTTGCAAGACTTAATGCTAGTGCAAGCTCTGGCATATATGCAAAGCTATTAATTTTACGTGCTGTAGTATGTCCTGCAATTATGCTATCTCCAAATCCATTTATAGCACTTTGAAGTATTACTGTTCCTGCTGATACAACAAGAAGCATAATTCCCATAGACATTCCCTGTGCAAAGAGTTCCTTATAAAGTTCTTTATCAAATCTAAAGTCTTCCTTCTTTGGAATAAGAATTTTACACTTACATACGATATATATAACACACAGTACTGATGATATCCCTTGAGATATTACTGTTGCAATAGCTGCACCTTGTATTCCCATACCTAGCTTAATAATAAATAAAATATCTAAAACTATATTTAATACCGATGATACTATAAGAAAAATTAAAGGCATAAAACTATTTCCAACTGCTCTTAAAAATCCTGCAAACAGATTATATAAAAACATTACAGAAACAAATATTGCGATAATAAAAATATACGAATAAGCATCATCTATAATATTTTCTGGTGTATTTAATAGCTCTAATAAAGGATATAATCCAAAATAAGATAAGGCCATAATAACAAGAATAATAGCCATTCCAATAACTAAAGCTCCTGCTACTGACTTTCTTAACAGCTTTCTATCCCCGCTTCCATAAATTCTAGCTACAACCATACTAAATCCATTTCCGCTTCCAAGCACAAATCCCATAAGCATTTCAAATATTGCCGCACTCGCTCCCATTGCAGCAAGAGCACTTTCATCTAAATTATTTCCAACAATCATTATATCTATCGTATTATAAAGCTGCTGAAATAAATTTGAAACAAAAATAGGAATAGAAAATATTATAAGTGACTTTAGAATTTTTCCATTTAATAAATCTACATTAGTTACTTCCATCATTTTCTCCTTATCAAAACGTAAAAAATCATTTTATATTATATAAAATTATACACTGCTTATCAATAAAGAAATTGTATAAACAATATCAAGACTTCTAAAAAGGCAAGATTAATGTTAATCAGATTGAGACAGAAATTAAAAAAACTTTCAATACAAGTGCGTATAATACTAAAAGACTTGTAGAAACAGAAGTAAGTAGATGTCATAATAAAGCATTTGATAGATTTTGTAGAGAAGTTGGAGTTAAAAAAGTAAGATATAACTATATAAATACCTGCACCTAACTCATCAGGATATTTTAAAAAATCACAACTATAAATAAAAATACCCCTATTGTTTTAATACATTTCTGTATTTGACAATAGAAGTATTTTCTAATGTATAAATAATCTAGTTAGTAGGCTTTTTAATATAAGTTTGATAAAATATGAATTATATGTTATCACTCTATTTCTTTAACTTTATAACCAATTAGCTTACTTTATTCTTTAATCTTAGTTTATCTGCAATAATTGCTATGAATTCACTATTAGTAGGCTTTCCTTTTTCATTGCATACAGTATATCCAAATAACCTATTTATTGCCTCAACTTGTCCTCTTGCCCATGCTACTTCTATTGCATGTCTTATTGCTCTCTCAACTCTTGAGGCTGTTGTATTATACTTTTTAGCTATTGATGGATATAATTCTTTAGTTATAGCTGATAAAAGTTCAATATCATTAACTACCATAGTAATCGCTTCTCTTAAATACATATATCCTTTAATATGTGCTGGCACTCCTATTTCATGAATTATGCTTGTTATTTCTGTTTCTAAATCTAAAGCTTCTTCACTTGAACTTAATCCTCTTTCATTATTTGCTACTGAGTTTACTGAACTCTTATCCTTTGGAGTTCCATTAAACATTTCTATAATTCTTTTTGTAAAAATATCCATATCAAAAGGTTTAACTACATAATAATCTGCACCTAAATTTATTGCTTGCTGAGTTATTTTATCTTGACCTACTGCAGATAATATTATTACTCTTGGCTTTTTTTCTAAATCCATTTTTCTAAGCTGTTCCAAAACTCCAAGACCATCTAAGTGAGGCATAATTATATCTAAAACTACTAAATCTGGTTCTTTTTCTTGAATTAACTCAAGTGCTTCTTTTCCATCCTTTGCAGTACCAGTCACAATAATATTTTTCTGATTTAAAAGATAATCACTCAAAATACTACAAAACTCCTTATTATCATCTGCAATTAAAACTGATATCTTTGAATTTTCCATCATTAATTCCCCCTATTTTTACACTAATAATTTTCTTTACTTCTATTATACTATAAAATTGCTAGGACATTACTTTATTTTTTTATTATTTCTATAATAATATCACGAAATTTCTTTCCTTTATTTGTAAATTATACTATTTTATCGCTATTTTGTAAATAGTTTTTTTAATTTTTTTATACTTTATGCAATAAATTGTATGATTTTATTAAATAATATCTGCTTCCTCTAGCATCCAGTCAATATATATCCCATAACCCATTGTAGGTTTATTTACTAAAACATGTGTCACTGCACCTATAATTTTACCATTCTGTATTATAGGACTACCACTCATTCCTTGAACTATTCCACCAGTTTTCTCTAATAATTTTTCATCTGTAATTTTGATAAGCATACTTTTTCCATTTGGTTCATTTTGATTAAATAATTTTAATATCTCAATTTCATATTCACAAGGTCCAGTCTCATCAATCGTTGTAACTATATATGCCTTTCCTATTTCTATTTCATCTCTAGTACCAGCTTTTATTTTCTTTCTTTCAGTATTCACCTTAAAATTTTGATTATACCTACCAAAAATTCCACATTCAGTGTTTTTATCAATCTGTCCTAATGCTTTTTTACTATCTAAAAATATGCCCTTAAGTTCTCCAGGAATACCTTTTTCACTCTTTTTTATCCCTATAACAGATGCATTCAAAATATCACCATCTTTTATGTCATATAGAGTATTGGTATCAGCATCTGTAACGGGATGACCTAATGCTGCAAACTTCTTAGTTTTTTCATCATAAAATGTAAGCGTTCCCACTCCTGATGTCGAATCTCTAACCCAAAGTCCTAATTTATTTTTTTCATTTTCCTTATATAATTTAACAGTCCTTTTTATGATTTTTTCATCCCTTATCAAAGTAAGCTCCGCTTTATTAGTTTTGCATTTTTCTATAACCTCTATTAAACTCTTGCTATTATATATATCATTCCCATTAACTTCCTTAATTACATCTCCCTTTTCAATTCCTGCATCTTTTGACGGACTAGAAATCTTACTTCCATTAACAATTAACTCTGAAAAACCAACGACTATTGCACCCTCTTGAGAAACCCTCACACCTACACTGTCTCCACCTAGAACCAATTCTATCTCTTCAATTTTATTAAGATTTATTTTTTTTACTGGTATAATATCAAATAAGTCTACTTGTAAACCACACTCTGAATACTCTACACTATTAAATGTTTCTACACTCGAAAAATCTGCCATTGTTTCTTTGCTAGTATAAAAATAATTTGGTAAACTATTAATTTGATACATAATAATTAATGTTAGAATTAAGATAGGAGTAAGTAAATATTTCATTTTTTTAATCAACATATTATCTCCTCCTTTGCTTCTTGATTTTAAGTTTCCCATAATGCTATAGATATATTCAGTAATTTGATTTCAAAATTGGTATGGATATATTAAAAAAAGAAAAATTGAAAATTCAATTTTTCTTAATACACATACAGCTATCTTACATTAAGATTAGTTATCATTTTTATATTAACTATGTATTTTTAACTGAAATCTGGGCATACTAATTCTATAAGCTTATTTTTCTTTACTTAAATATTCCTCAACCCCTTTGATACCACTTTCTTTGTAAATAGGTATACATGATAATATGTCCTTATAATTAACATCTTTCTCTAAATCTATATTTATAATATCATTTTCCATAGACCAATAAAAATCTATTAACTTTTCTAATTCTTGATCCTTTTCATCACACAAAGCATATTGTTTCTGAATACTTTTAATATAAAAATCGGCTCCACACTTACCTGAGAAAAAGCACTTAACTATTTTTTCCTTTAAATCTGTAGTAGTTTGTTCTTGATTATCAGTAATAACAATTTTTTGTTCTTTAGTATTATTAGTAGTAGTTTGTTTGACATTATTAGAATTACGAGAAAGCATTTCAAAGTTTTCTTTAAAATTATTATCAAATAAAATAATAAATCACACCTTTCTTTATCTTAGGATCATATAAAATTTCTTTTATTTATCCTATTATATTACACTTATATACATAATTACAATTTTTGATATAGTTAGATAAAACAAAAAATCCACATTGCAATTTTTAAATTACAATGTGGATTTAAATTATACTTCCATTATTATTGGTAATATCATAGGCTTTCTCTTAGTCTTTTCATATAAGAATTCTCTTAATCCATCACGAATATTAGTCTTAATTGTTGACCATTCTGTTACTTGTCTTTCTAAACAATCATCAAGAATTTCTCTAAC
>JALENK010000039.1 GCA_022767515.1 Clostridium sp. | reverse complement strand
CCTTATTTATTAATTCATTTTGTTCTATAAGATTAGTAAAAATATTGTTTTTCTCTTGTTTTAAATGTAATATTTTTTCCTCAATAGTATTTTTTGAAATCATTTTAATAACTTCAATTTTATTTTTCTGACCAATTCTATGCGCTCTATCTGTTGCTTGATTTTCAACCTGCGGATTCCACCATGGATCAAAATGAACAACTACTTGAGCAGATGTTAAATTAAGCCCTGTTCCTCCAGCCTTTAAAGAAATTAAAAATACCTTTATATTTTCACTATCATTAAAATCATCACACAATTTAATTCTGTCATTTGCATTTGTCTTTCCATCTAAGTAATAGTACCTAACATCTAAATCATTTAATTTCTCTTCAAGCCTATGAAGCATACTTGTAAACTGTGAAAATATAATTATTTTTTTATTGTTTTCCACACATCTATTTATTATATCCACAGCAGAGTCCACTTTTCCGCTTCCTCCTGTATATTCTTCATCAATAAGTGAAGGGTCTAGTGCTATCTGTCTAAGCTTAGTAAGTAATGCTAGTATTGATATCTGATTGGTCATACTTTCTGCTTCTTTTGAGAATCTTTTTAGGCTATTTTTATAATATTTAGCTTGTTCATCTGTCATTTTCACATAATAAGTAGTTTCTATTTTATCTGGAAGTTCCTTTAATACTTGCTTTTTAGTTCTCCTTAAAATAAATGGCTTTATCATAAGCTTTAAGTAGTTAATATTCTCTTCACTATTTAAAAACTTATTTTTAAATTCTCTTTCAGAAAAAAGATATCCATTCTTTAAGTAATCAAATATACTCCATAACTCTAAATAATTATTTTCAAGAGGTGTACCTGTTAATGCAAATCTTACCTTACTATCTATACTCTTAACATTTTTCGTTACCTTTGCCTTTGAATTTTTAATATTCTGTGCTTCGTCAATTATAAGAATATCAAATTTGACTTTTTTATAGTACTCAATATCCATATTCAAAGTACCATAAGATGTTATTATTATTTTATGTTCTGATAAGCTTTCCAAATAATCAATTCTCTTTTTTCTATCTCCATAAATACATACAATGTCTATATTAGGTGCAAATTTCTTAAATTCTGCCTCCCAATTATAAATAAGCGAAGTTGGGGCTATTATAAGCACCCTATCAGACTTATTATTAAGCACAAAGCCTATTGTCTGGATAGTCTTTCCAAGCCCCATATCATCTGCTAAAATCCCAAATAATCCCTTATCCTTCTTATTTTGAAGATATTCTATTCCAAGCTTCTGATAATCTCTAAGCTTCGCATTTAATCCTTCTATTGGATATTTTATAGAAATATCTTCCTCCTGATTTTTGTTTATCTCATCCATAAAATCAGTATTTATTTCTCTTATTAGTTCAAAATAACCTTCATTTACATCTATAGACTGTCCTCTATAATCAATAAAGCTTAATAATTTCATTAAAGAGCTTATATCCTTATCCTTAAAATCAATGAAACTATTATTACTAAATCTATAAAATTCCTCTCCACTATTATAAGCATTTATAGCTAAAATCCACTCATCATTATGAGTCCCATCAAGTGATACCTGATATTTTTGACTTGTCAAATTAGTTTTTATTCTTTCCCTAGATACAATTCCTAAATTTTTTAGCCTGTTATCTGTTTCTATACTACAATATTCACTTATATTAGTCTTCAGTAGATAAAATAAATCTCTATCCTCTCCTAAAAACTCATATTTATTTTCTTTCTTAGTAAATTTATGTAAATATAATATTTCTTCTACATTTTTCACCCTAGTAATTTTTAAAAGATACTCTTTATTAGAAGGTACATCAAATTCAGCTAATATTCTGCCTTTTTCCATATATAATTTAAGTTTTATATCATCATTTTTTGATAATCTTTCTCTTATTTCTTGACTAATATTTAATTCACCTATATCTTTTAACAACTTGCAAATTTTAATTAGAGAATCTGGCTTTATATATCCATAATATCTTTTATGAAGTACATCATATATAGGCCGATATGCCTTAGCTTGCATCTCTGGTACAACATAGATATTTTTATCATAAAGAAATACAGACTTATCTTCATTAAGTGCTTTTATCGGAATTTTCACAGTTTGCAAACAAATCTTATCGTTCTTTTCTTTAATGCTAAATTTTAGTGGCAACCTTTCTTTTTTTACAAAGCAATCATACTTCATAGAATCAATCTTAATACTTATTGGAATATCAATACTATTTATAAATAACCTTTTAATACTTTTATCATTAATCTTAAAATTCAAATTACCAAGCATCTTTAAAAGTTTAATATTTTCTTCAGTATACCTTGTATGATACTTCCCTCTTTTATCAAATACATGCCTATCTAAATCTAATTTACTACTAAGCTTAATTCTGCCATTTCCATCTAAAAACAAATGAGCCTGAAATTTATAATCCTTATTAAATGTTTCCTCTAATATAAGAGTTATTTTTACACTTTCTTCAACTTTATCAGGCTCTTCATAATTATATATATCATTAAGCTTTAAAATTGTAGCAATAATATGCTCACATGGCAAAGTTCCTTCTGTCTCTTTTGAAAATGCACAGTTACATATAAGTCGTGGCTTACTATTTGATAACTTAATATGGGTAAATAAAGTATTTACACCTTCAGTAACTCTTCCATATATATTAGTAATATTATCTATTTCCTTGACATCTACAATCCTAACTCTGTCCTTAGAAAAATGTTCATAGCCAATTTTATAGCTTAGACTATATTTATTTTTTATAATTTCATTTATCAACTTCAAATCCATATAACATCTTTTATCTTACTTAGTCAAAGTATCTATTATATCAAAGTAATTTTCAAAAGTTTTAGCACAACATTTATAATTCTTAATAGTTATACCCTTCTCCCTTAATCCTATCAATGTAAATGCCATTGCCATTCTATGATCATCATAGGTTTCTATTTCACAAGGAATAATCTTACCTGGGTTTATAACTATTCCCTTATATTCTTCACTATCTTCACATTCTATGCCTAATCTTGTAAGTTCATTCACTATAGCACTTATTCTATCTGTCTCTTGAAAACGAATATGTGCTATATTTTTAATTATTGTCTTTGATGTTGCAAAAGGTGCAATTGCAGCAAGTGTCATTGTCTGGTCTGAAAAATCATTCATATCAATAACAACTCCAGGATAACTACCATCCTTAGTTCCCTTCATGCATATTCCCTTTTCAGTTTCCTCCATAGAACATCCCATCTGCTTTAATACATCTAGAAACTTTATATCTCCCTGTATTGAATCAGTATGGACATTCTTTACTATAACTGAAGTATTTAGTACTGCTGCCATAGCATAAAAATAGCAAGCACCTGACAAATCTGGTTCAATTTGATACTCAGATATATTGTATGTAGTATTGGATGGCACTATACATTCATCTTCATTTTGAATTACTTCAAGCCCGAACTGCCTCATCATCTGTATTGTAAGTTTGATATATGCCCCCTTTGTCCTACTTCCTGACATCTTCAACTTAACACCATCTTTAAGCATTACTCCAGCCATCAATATCGCACTTACAAACTGACTGCTTACAGTAGTATCCATAATTAATTCATTAGAATTTATACCATTTGAGTGGATTTCAAATGGAAAATGTCCTTCATTTTCAAGACAATTAACTGTAACCCCTATGCTTCTAAGTAAATCTATAAGAGGTTTCATTGGTCTCTTTTTCATCTGTTCTGAAGACTCTAAAAGATAATCTCCTCCTGCAAAAGCAAGCATTGCTGTTAAAAATCTTGCTGCTGTTCCTGCACTTCTTACATTAATCTTAGCATTTCTATTGGGAATCTTTCCTCCAAGACCTTTTATGTCTACTGTCTTTATATCCTCTTGAATATTAACATCAAAACCAAGCTCCTGAAGACAACTTAAAAAAGCTCTTGAGTCATCACTAAATAATACTCCCTTTAGTCTACAAATACCATTTTGTTGTGCTGCAAGCATCAAAGCTCGATTAGTTATACTCTTCGAACCTGGAACCTCTACTTCAATATTCTTACTCCCATTAAACTCTTTAACTATGTAGTTATCTGTCATTATTTTCCTCCTAAAAATATAAATACATTATAATCATAATTATATATTAATAAAGTAGATTTACCAAGGGAAATCATCTTTTAATCCATATCCTTAACCCTATAATTACATCTTGCACATATATCATTAGTAAGCTTCAATTCTACCATCTTATTTAATAATTTATTATTATCGTATTCTTTCTTATGAGCATCTGACATATGATTATATTTCCACTCTGCCTTTATCTCATTTCTATCACACACAATTACAGCTTTATCTAAAATTTCCACTACCTTAAGCTTTATGCAATCTCCAGCTTCCGACTCTTCTAAAGCTCCTAGCTCATCTAAATCTAATGTATCACATTCTTCTACCTCTTCTTGAATAACTTCAATATCTTTCTTCTTATCATTATTCTTACAATTGCATATTTCAGGTTTATACTGAATCATTTCATCTACCTTAACAGAGTCTAGGGTATCATTAATTTCCTCTACTTGCATTCCAAATTTAGGTAATTGTTTAGTATCTGCATATTCTGCTGATGTATTATAATCTTCTTGTACATTTTTTATTCCTACTTTATCTGCAATAATACTAAAATAAACTTTATTCAAATAATGCATATCATGTAAAATAACATTAACTTTTTCTATATCGAAAAAGTAACCTATATACTGAGCTACTAAATATAATAGATTTATCTTATCTTTCTTATTGCAATTTTCTAATTTTTTTCTTAATATCTCTGGAAGCTGGTATAGCTCATAAGAAATATTAGCACTACTTCCATATCTATAAATCTCTTTTTCATTCAAACCTTTTGAAGACACAATTAATCTTATATGTTTATTTTGATTCTTATCCTTATTATTTTTTTGATATGTATATACCTCTTCTAGATTATCTAAATCATTATTTATGTACTTATGCAACTTTTCAATGTAGTCATTAAATTTCCTAACTGTTTCCTTATCTTTTAATCCATCATTATCTTGAGTTAATTCCATATTCTTTAAATTATGTGCAAACCTATTTCTGATTACTACAGCTTCTTTTCTTAGTGCTTCAGTGTCAATTAAAAATTCTGCAATCTCTTTCTTCTTACTACCCTGATAGTTTTCAATGTTAATGTTTCCAAGTCTCTGTATAGCATTTACTCTTATATATTCCTTTTCAACATCATCTTCTTTATTAACCATCTTTACATATAGAGGTGCTAAATAACTTCTAAGACATTCCAATGCTGTTGCTACTGATAGTCCTATTCTATTCTGATTATAATACCACTTACTTAACTGATATTGTTTCTCTGCCATATAAAATTCTTTGTTTTTTGATATATTATCATCTGAGAATGAATCATTTAGACTATCAAAAAGCATTTGGCAAATATCTCCCACAGCATCTTGTCTTCTTGCTATTTTTTCTGTAATATCCTTTAAACTCTTTAGTTTCTCAATAATTTGTGTGTAATTATTTAACTGAGTCGCCATATCAAATTCATTCAACTCATTTTTAAATTCTTCGCTTACAAGATTGTCCATATTTTTAAGCAATGTAACACAATTTCCTGTATTTTTAAATTCATTAATTCCACTTGTAATATTCATTATCTTGACTAAAAAATTCAAATCGATAATTGGTGCTTTTTTTTCAGTTTCTGAAGCAACTTCAAAGCATCCATAATATACATGTTTTATTTCAATATCATAATTTGTTACATCTCTAAAATATTGTAATATAGCAAGATTATAAATTGGCATTGAACGGAACGAGTGTGTAATATCAAATGAAATTGCATTATGCTTATCCTTTGCTAAATTTTCTCTTATACACCTTGTAATAATACTGTAATTATCATTAAGCTCCTGCTGATTTATACCATATCTAGTCAAAACAATCTTTATATTTTTATTTTTAATGAATTTACTTCCAACTCTTCCAAATTCATATATCTCATTTAATTGTTTTTCAATTTCTTTCAATTTCTCTATGCTTGTTTTATATCCTTCTTCTTCTTGAATTTTATACATTTCTTGTGCATATTCTTGAATTTGTTCTAATTCAGAATCAAGCAATGTCTTATCAAAAAATTTAATAAAAAATTGTAACCATTGACTCTTTACTGTCCCTATAATAATAACTTCATCTCTATTTTCCATATTCATTAATGGCTCTGCTACATATTCACTTTCAGCTACTTTACTTTTTAAATCTTCTGTATAATATTTAGTTAATCTATAATAAAATTCTTGATTATCAATCATTTCTTTTAAACGATTTTTATCAAATGTAAACTCCTTTTTTGTTACTTGCCCTGTTCCAAGTGTTAATATCAATATGTTATTTTTTTCTTTATCCATACTCCCATCTCCCTCAATTTATAAATATTCCATAATCTAAAAACAATTTAACTTTATACTTGAAATATAATTATTGAATATCAATGACATTATACCCTTGCTCTTCAACTGTTTTCTTTAATTCATCATCACTTATTTCAGAATTTAGTTTAACTAAAGCTGTATTAGTATTATGATTTACATCTGCCACATCTACCTGTGTTAACTCCTCTAAAACCTTTTTAACTCTAGCCTCACAGTGTCCACACATCATACCCTCAATTTTCATTACTTTTTCCATAGATTTTACCTCCTTAAATTTTATATTCTTTTTATCTTTATGTATATTTACCATATTAAGCCTAAGCGCATTTGTAACAACGCAAAAGCTTGAAAGGCTCATAGCTGCTGCTCCAAACATTGGACTTAATTGCCATCCAAAAATAGGAATTAACATTCCTGTTGCTAAAGGAATCCCAATGATATTATAAATAAATGCCCAAAATAAATTCTCTTTTATATTTTTCAGAGTATATTTGCTTAAACGTATAGCTGATGCAACATCACTTAATCTGCTATTCATAAGCACTACATCTGCTGCATCTATTGCAACATCTGTTCCATTTCCTATTGCAATACCAATATCTGCTCTTGTAAGGGCTATAGCATCATTAATTCCATCACCTACCATTATTACCTTACCATTACTACATAACTCTTGAACTACAGACTCCTTTCCTTCTGGTAATACTTCTGAAATAACTTGATTTACTCCTACTTCTTTTCCTATAGCCTTTGCAGTTCTTTCATTATCTCCTGTAAGCATATAGACATCCATACACATATCCTTTAATTCGTTGATAGCACTTATACTATCTTCTTTTATAGTATCTGCAACTATAATACTTCCTATAATTTTTTCTCCTTTTGCAAAATATAATGGAGTTTTACCCTTAGCTGCAAACTTATCTGCTCCTTCTGTAATCTCCTTAGGTATATTAACCATTTGACCTATATACTTAAGATTTCCTCCAAATATCTCTGTTTCACCTAACTTTGCCTTTAAACCATTACCTGGTAATGAACAAAAATCACTTACTTCATTTATATCTAGCTTCCTTTTATTAGCTTCCTTTAATATAGCTTTTGCAATTGGATGTTCACTTTTTTGTTCTAAAGCTGCTGCTATAGATAAGAGCTCTTCTTCACTAATACCATCAACTAAAATAAAATCTGTTACTACTGGCTCCCCATTTGTAATTGTTCCTGTTTTATCTAAAACAACAATTTTTGCTTTACCTGTCTCTTCAATAGCCATTGCTGTTTTAAATAATATACCATTTTTTGCCCCAATTCCATTTCCAACCATAATTGCAACTGGAGTTGCAAGCCCTAATGCACAAGGACAGCTTATTACAAGTACTGCAATACCTCTGCAAAGTGCATATCCAAAACTTTGCCCTACAATAAGCCATATGATTGTTGTAAATACTGCAATTGATATAACGACTGGTACAAAAATTCCAGATACCTTATCTGCTATTTTTGCAATAGGAGCTTTAGTAGCTGAAGCATCACTTACCATCTTAATAATCTGAGCAAGAGTTGTATCTTCTCCTACTCTCATAGCCTCACACTCTAAATACCCAGATTGATTTATAGTTGCTGCAGATATAGTATCTCCTTCTTTTTTATCAATGGGAATACTCTCCCCAGTTAATGATGACTCATTTACAGCGCTTTGTCCCTTAATTATAATTCCATCAGCTGGAATAGTTTCACCTGGACGCACAATAAACACATCGCCCTTCTTAACTTCTTCTATAGGAACCTTTGTTTCTATTCCATTTCTTAATATCACTGCCATCTTAGGAGCAAGCTTTATTAAACTTTTTAGAGCATTGGTAGTCTTGCCTTTTGAATATGCCTCTAACAGTTTTCCTAGTGTAATTAAAGTTAAAATCATAGCAGCTGATTCAAAATAAAATTCCATTCTAAGCTGCTGTACATATCCAAGGTTTCCATCTGCTTGAGCTCTAGCCATCAGTAATAGTGAATATAGGCTATAGATAAAAGCTGATGCTGAACCTAATGCTACTAATGTATCCATATTAGGTGCTTTATGTATAATCCCTCTAAATCCATTAATAAAAAATTTTTGATTAATAATCATAACAATAACTGCTAAACATAATTGAATAATCCCTATAGAAACATCATTACCCTCAAACCATTTAGGTAATGGAAATCCCCACATATAATATCCCATAGAAAAATACATCAATATAATAAGAAAAATAATAGATATAGCTAGTCTTTTCTTTAGTATTGATATCTCTGTATCCTTAAATTCATCTGACTTAAATTCGTTTTTATCCCTTTTTAAATCCTCAAAACTTGCATGATATCCAGCCTGTTCTACTGCATTTACTATATCTGAAGGCTTTGCTGTACCCTCAACTAACATAGAATTAGTTAAAAGATTGACATTGCAACTACTAACCCCTTTTACTGAAGATACAGCTTTCTCCACTCTAGCACTACAAGCTGCACAACTCATTCCTGTTACTTTATATTTATCCACAATCTTACTCAGCTCCAATCAAAAAATAATATATAAAAAACACTATTCCTTAAATAAAACCATTCTTTTACCAATTTCTATACCCTTTGAATCCATTCCATGCCCAATATCACCTGTTACTGCTATAGGCATATCACTATCCACATAATTTTTAATTAATTCTTCCATATATATTTTTTCTTTTTCAAGTTCTGTAAATGTTCCAAGAAGTATTCCTGATACCTGTTTAAATGCACCTATCTGCTTTAACTGACTTAAATATGTAACCATTTGTGGAATAAGTCCACCTCTTCCCTCTAATAATATTATTTTTCCTTTTAAATTCGGAAAATATGCTGTGCCAGCAAGCTTTAAAAAGCATCTGATATTTCCTCCAACAACAATCCCCTCCATATAGCTTCCTTGAACAAATTTATATGATATATTAAAAAGATCATCCTTTCCATTAATAATGGACTCCTTAAAATCTCTTATTTGTCTTTCTCTATAATCATATATTAAATTACGTACCTGATATAATACAGAAGATTTACCTGTCTTTGTGTAGATAGCATTTATTATTGTTGTTAAATCACTATATCCAAAAAATTTTTTATCACTCTTATAGATAACATCAAAATCAAGCTCTTCAAGAAGTTCATTTGCAATATCCCCACCAGAAATGTCAAATATTGCTTTTATTTCTGGATTTTTATAAAATCCCATTAATGCCTCTGACCTTTCTTTAGCACTTCCAGAAAATACATCATTTTTTTCATATATATAATTGCTAAATACGGGTATTAAGCCTAATTGACAAAGCGTATCATTTAAAACCTTTAATTTATCATTATAATATGCTTTCTGACCATTAGAACAACACACTATTCCTACCTTGCTTCCATATTCCACTCTGTTCATACCTATTTCACCCGTCTCTAATAATATTCCCTAATATAATAATTATAATACCTATCATAATTATAAAAAACTCAAATTTGATTTTTACAAGCAATCTTGCCATTAATTAATATTTTATTCACAATTAATATTTTTATTCACAAAATATTAATATTATCTATATTACTTTATCTTTTTATGGTATTATTAATATATCAATACTGAAAAAATAATAGGAGGAATTTGTTAATGATTGAAAAACAAGAATGGAACAATTTTAATGGAAGGCTTTGGAAAGAGGAAATTAATGTAAGACAATTTATTCAAGACAACTATACTCCATATGATGGCGATGAATCTTTCCTTGCGGATCCAACTGATGCTACTAACAAGCTATGGGATGCACTTCAAAAATTACAAAAAGAAGAAAGAGCTAAAAATGGTGTTCTTGATATGGATACTCATATAGTATCAAGCCTTACTTCTCATGGTCCTGGTTACATTGATGAATCTTTAAAAGATTTAGAACAAATAGTAGGTCTTCAAACTGATAAGCCTTTAAAAAGAGCCTTTATGCCTTATGGTGGTATAAAGATGGCAGAACAATCTTGTACTACTTATGGATATCAGCCAGATCCTGAATTGCATAAAATCTTTACAGAATATCACAAAACACACAATGCAGCTGTTTTTGATGCCTATACTCCTGAAATGAAAAAAGCTCGTCATAATAAAATAATAACTGGTCTTCCAGATACTTATGGACGTGGACGTATTGTTGGTGACTATAGAAGAATAGCATTATATGGTATAGATTTCCTTATAGAAAAGAAACAAGAAGATTTAGACAATTGCGGAAATGGAATAATGACAGATGATGTTATCCGTTTAAGAGAAGAAATTGCAGAACAAATTCGTTCATTAAAAGGCATAAAAGAAATGGCTAAAATCTATGGCTATGATATTTCTAATCCTGCTAAAAATGCCAAAGAAGCTGTTCAATGGTTATACTTTGGTTACTTAGCTGCAGTTAAAACTCAAAATGGAGCAGCTATGAGTATCGGACGTATCTCTACATTTCTTGATATCTATATAGAAAGAGATTTAAAGGCAGGTACAATTACTGAAAGTGAAGCACAAGAACTTATAGATCACTTAACAATGAAATTAAGAATGGTTAAATTTGCAAGAATTCCATCTTACAATCAATTATTCTCTGGAGATCCAGTATGGGCTACTCTAGAAGTTGCTGGAATCGGTGTTGATGGACGTTCTATGGTTACTAAAAATGACTATCGTTTCCTACACACATTAGAAAATATGGGACCTTCACCAGAACCAAACTTAACTGTACTTTATTCATCAGCATTACAAGATGCCTTCAAGAGATATGCAGCTAATATCTCTATTAAGACAAGCTCTATACAATATGAAAATGATGATGTTATGAAACCAGTATGGGGTGATGATTATTCAATATGCTGTTGTGTATCTGCTACACAAACTGGTAAGGAAATGCAATTCTTTGGTGCAAGAGCTAATCTTGCAAAATGTTTACTTTATGCAATAAATGGTGGTGTGGATGAAAAGAGCGGTGAGCAAGTTGGACCTAATTACAAACCTATAACATCAGAATATCTTGACTATGATGAGGTAATGGAAAGATATGATAAGATGATGGATTGGCTTGCTGGACTTTATGTAAATACACTAAATCTTATTCAATATATGCATGATAAATATTATTATGAAGCTGCAGAGCTTTCACTTATGGATACAGACTTAAAGAGAACTTTTGCAACAGGAATAGCTGGATTCTCACACGTTATCGATTCATTAAGCGCAATTAAATATGCTAAGGTTAAAACAATTCGTGATGAAAATGGAATTGTTAAGGATTATGAAGTTGAAGGTGATTTCCCTAGATACGGAAATGATGATGACAGAGCTGATGACATAGGTGTATGGCTTCTTAAGACATTCTTAAATAAGATTAAAAAATACCACACTTATAGAAACTCAGAACATACAACATCAATACTTACTATTACTTCAAATGTTGTATATGGTAAGGCTACTGGAGCTATGCCAGATGGACGTAAGGCTGGAGAACCATTATCACCAGGTGCAAACCCAAGCTACGGTGCAGAACAAAATGGCTTACTTGCATCATTAAATTCACTTACAAAGCTTCCATACGAATGGGCACTTGATGGTATTTCAAATACTCAAACAATAAATCCAAGTGCTTTAGGAAATGATGAAGATTCACGTATAACAAACCTTGTACAAGTTATGGATGGATACTTTGACCAAGGTGCACATCATCTTAATGTAAATGTATTTGGTAAAGAAAAGCTTATAGATGCAATGGAACATCCAGAAAAAGAAGAATATGCAAACTTCACTATTCGTGTATCAGGATATGCTGTTAAGTTTATTGATTTAACTAGAGAACAACAATTAGACGTTATCTCAAGAACTTGTCACGCAGCACTATAATAAGCCTATGGAACAAATTCTTGGAAACATTCATTCATTAGAAAGTTTTGGTTCAGCAGATGGCCCTGGGGTAAGATATATTATCTTCCTTAGGGGCTGTAATATGAGATGTAAATATTGCCATAATCCAGATACTTGGGCAAAAAAAGATGGCAATATGCTTATGACAGCTGATGAAGTATTGCAAAAGGCATTAAGATATAAGAACTATTGGAAAAATAATGGTGGTATTACTGTAAGTGGTGGAGAGGCCTTGCTTCAAATAGATTTCTTAATTGAACTATTCCGTAAGGCTAAAGAAAAAGGCATTCACACTACACTAGATACTTCAGGAAATCCCTTTACAAGAGAAAATCCTTTTTTTGAAAAATTCAATGTTCTTATGAAATATACAGACCTTTTTATGTTAGATATAAAACATATAGATGATGAATGTCATAAAAAACTAACAGGATGCTCCAATAAAAATATTTTAGATATGGCTAATTATTTATCTGATAATAACAAAGATATGTGGATACGTCATGTTCTTGTTCCTGGAATTACTGATTCCAAAGAACAATTAACTAATTTAAAGGAATTTATTTCTACACTTAATTCAGTAAAAAAAGTAGAAATACTTCCTTATCACACTCTTGGTGTATTTAAGTGGGAAGAACTTGGTATTCCTTATGGTTTAGAAAATGTTAATCCGCCAAGTAAAGAGCAGATTGAAGAAGCAAAACGAATTTTGCAAATATAAAAAATCCTCCCTAATATTTTAGGGGGGATTTCTTCACACTACTTTTGATTAACCACTTCATTTAATTCATTAGCCATTGCCCTTGGCAGAATGCAAAAAAGAATTGAAAGTCTTTTTGTATACTAACTAACAATTCTTTTTTATTTACAATTATTTAATATTTGCTTTTAAGCAATTCCTTACCTCTTCTTCAGTAACCAACTGCTCCACCTTATCTAAAAGCACATCAGCTTCCTCCTTAGACCACATTGAAATAGTTTTTCTAGTAGCTAAAACTGAAGTTGCACTCACACTAAACTCATCTAAACCATACGCTAACAATAATGGTATTAGAAGTTCATCTGCTGCTGCCTCTCCACACATTCCTACCATTATGTTTTCCTTTTTTGCAGACTTAATTACATACTTTATTGCTCTTAATACTGCTGGATTATATGTAGAATATAAATATGCCACCTTTGCATTTCCTCTATCTACTACCATAGTATATTGAGTCAAATCATTAGTTCCTATACTAAAGAAATCAGCTTCTTTTGCTAAAATATCTGCAATTAATACAGCAGCTGATGTCTCTATCATAACTCCAACTTTTATATCCTTATCATATGCTATGCCTTGCTCTGACAACTCTACTTTTAATTCTTCAATCATATGCTTAACTTCTCTAAGTTCTTCTATACAAGTTACCATAGGAACCATAACTTTTATATTACCAAAAGCACTTGCTCTAAGTAATGCTCTAAGCTGAAGTCTATACATTTCCTTTCTATCTAAGCATACTCTAATCGCTCTATAACCTAAAAATGGATTTTCTTCCTTTTCAAGCTCTAGATATGGAATCTCTTTATCTCCACCTACATCTAAGGTTCTTATTATGACAGGCTTTCCTGAAAGCTTTTCACATACAGTCTTATATGACTCAAATTGTTCCTCTTCACTTGGTGCATTATTACGATCCATAAATAAAAATTCTGTTCTAAATAATCCTACACCTTCGCCATCAAATGAAATTACATTATCTACATCTGAAGGCTTTCCTATATTACAAACTAATTCCACTTTATGACCATCTGCTGTCTCTGTTTCTTTTCCAATAAATTGCTTTAAAGCTTCCTTTTCCCTATAATAACTTTCTCTCTTTTTACTATATTCCGTTTTTACCTCTTCAGCTGGATTTAAAATTGCTATGCCTTCACTTCCATCAACAACAACTTCTTTTCCATTCTCTATTTTACTCATAACATCCTTTATGCTAAGTACTGCTGGAATCCCCAGAGCTCTAGCTAAAATAGCTGAATGAGATGTTCTTCCTCCCACTTCAGTTATTATTCCAACTACATTTTCCTTATTTATACCTACTGTCATAGATGGAGTCAAATCGACTGCTGCTAAAATAGTATTAGCTGGTACATTAGTAATATCAACCTCTTCTATACCAAGAAGTATTTTTAACATTCTTCCCTGCATATCATAAATATCAGTGATTCTCTGTTTAGTAAGTTCATCGTCTGACATAGAAAAGATATTAACAAACATATCACATACATTGACAAAAGCCTTCTCTGCACAAGTACCATTTTCAATCCCTTCTTTTACCCCATCTATTATTGACGGATCTTGCATCATAATTGCGTGACCTTCTAAAATTTCTGCTTCCTTTTCACCAACTCTTTTACGCATATCTTCTGCCATATTCATAGTTTTTTCCACAAATACGTCTACTGCATCTAAAAATCGTTGGCATTCAGCATTAACATCTGTAACCTGTTTTTCTGGAATTTTAATTTCTTTATCTTCAATTTTTATAATCTTTCCTATACCAATTCCATCTGATGCACCTATTCCTCTAAACATATCAATCACCTCATAAATTTACTTTTTATTCACCCATGCCAGCTTCTACAAAGTCAATTAATGTATTCAATGCTTCTTGCTCATTGTCACCATCACATTTTATTTCCATTTCAGTGCCACACTTTATGCAAGCTCCTATTAAATTCATAACACTTTTACCATTAATTTCTTTCCCATTTGCAGCTATCATAATATTGCATTTATATTTAGAAGCTAACTTAACAAAAGCTCCTGCTGGACGCATATGTAATCCCTGTTCATTTTTAACTATAATTTTTTGTGATACCATAATAATTACCTTCTTTCATTTTATTAATTTATTTTTATGATACTAAAGTGATAGCTATCACTTTAGTATCTATATATTAATTATTTATTTACTGTTTTCTTTAACATTGCAAGTAATGCCATTCCAACTACTGAACCTACCACTAATGCTATCATAAATCCAAATGCATTTCCTATTACAGGAAGTACAAATAATCCTCCATGTGGAGCTCTTAATGTGCAATTAAGTGCCATCGAAATTCCACCAGCTACTGCTGAACCTACTATACAAGATGGAATAACTCTAAGTGGATCTGCTGCTGCAAATGGTATTGCACCTTCAGATATGAAACATAATCCCATAATATAGTTTACTAATCCAGACTTTCTTTCATTAGCTGTGAATTTATTTTTGAAAAATGTTGTTGCAAGAGCAATTACAAGTGGTGGAACCATTCCTCCAACCATAACAGCTGCCATAATATCATATCCTCCACTTGCTAGTGAAGCTGTACCAAATACATATGCTGCTTTATTTACTGGACCACCCATATCAACAGACATCATACCACCTAAAATACAACCAAGTAATATCTTACTGCTTCCACCCATTGAATTAAGTCCATCTGTAAGTGCTGTATTTATCATAGCCATAAATGGATTTATAGCACACATTATTACACCTATCATTAATACGCCAAATACTGGATATATAAATACTGGTTTAATTCCTTCTAATGCCTTTGGTAATTTATTACATACTTTTTCAAGAAGCTTCATTAAGTAACCGCCTACAAAACCTGCAACTAAAGCTCCTAAGAAACCAGCAGATATAGCACCATTAGGACTTGCAAATGTTGAACCAGCTGATGCAATTGCACCACCAACAAATCCTACAAGAAGACCAGGTCTATCTGCTATACTCATTGCAATATATCCTGCAAGAACTGGTAACATAAAGTTAAATGCCATTCCACCTATTGACTTAAACCAAGCAGCTATTGGAGTATTAGTACCAAAATTAGCTGGATCTATTTCATAGTCATCTAATAAAAATGCTAATGCAATTAATATTCCTCCACCTATTACAAATGGTAACATATGAGATACACCATTCATTAAGTGTTTATATATCTGACGTCCTATGCCTTCTTTTTCTCCTGAATTATTATCTTCTGTTTCTCCTTCATGATGATATATAGGAGCCTTTCCATCTATAATTTTCTGAATAAGCTCTTGTGGCTTATGTATACCATCTGCAACCTTTACTTTTAAGACTCTTTTTCCATCAAATCTAGCCATTTCAACATTCTTATCAGCTGCAATTATAATTCCATCTGCATTTTTTATTTCTTCCTTTGTTAATATATTCTTTGCACCACCAGAACCATTTGTTTCAGCTTTTAATGCATAACCCATCTCTTTTCCTTTTTGTTCTAATGCCTCTGCTGCCATAAATGTATGTGCAATACCTGTTGGACAAGCTGTTACTGCAAGAACTCTGAATCCCTTCTTTTCATTTTTAATTTCTACTACTTCTTCTTTTTTATCCTCTTCTTCAAACTTTTCAATTTCTTTCTTATCTATTATATTTAAAAATTCGTTTACATTCTTAGCATTTAATAATTCTGTTCTAAACTCTTCATCCATTAATAATGTAGACAATCTTGATAATACTTCCAAGTGAACATCTGAACCTTTTTCAGGTGCAGCTATCATAAAGAATAGGTTAGACGGCTCTCCATCCATTGAATCATAATCAACTCCATTTGGTACTGTCATAGCAACAAGCCCTGGTTTCTTTACTCCTGAATTTTTTGCATGTGGAATAGCTATTCCTTCACCAATTGCTGTAGAACCCATTTCCTCTCTTGCTACAATTCCTTTTTTGTATTCTTCCTTATTGCTTAAATTTCCAACTTTATTATGTAAATCTACTAAGAAGTCAATTGCTTGATTTTTATCATTCATTTTTACATTTAAAGCTATACCATCCTTTTTTAATAAATCTGTAATTTTCATCATAAATAACCCCTCCTTGCCTCATAATTGAGATAGAATATTTTGAATTTCTTCTTTTGTTGCCAAATCATCTGAAAAAGCTGTAGCACCACCTGCTGCAGTACCAAGCTTTAATGCATATTCATAATCATTTTTTAATATATATCCAGCTATAAAGCCAGCTACCATTGAATCTCCAGCTCCAACTGAGTTTTTAACAACTCCCTTAGCTACACCCATTTTAACTACACTTCCTTCTTCTGTAATCAAAATAGAACCATTTTTCGCCATTGAAACAATAACATTTCTAGCACCTAGCTTTTGCAATTCTTTAGCATAATACACTATTTCATCATCATTTGTTAAATCTTTTTTGAAAATCTCACCAAGCTCAAAATTATTAGGCTTTATTAAAAATGGCTTATACTTTAATACATTTTTTAGTAAATCCTTAGTTGCATCAACTACCACACGTACATTTTTACCATCAAGTCTTTTCATTATCTTTTCATATATATCTTCTGGTAATGATTTAGGTATACTTCCTGCTAACACCAATATATCATTAGAATTTAAGCTGGAAAGCTTTACAAACAACTCCTCTAAAGCTTCCTTTGATATTTTAGGTCCTTGGCCATTTATTTCTGTTTCTTCATCATTACTTGCTGATTTTATTTTCACATTTATTCTAGATAATCCTTCATTTAGTTTAATAAAATCAGTATTTACCCCTTTTAATTTAACGCCTCTCTCTATTTCTTCACCTATAAAACCTGCAATAAAACCCAAAGCCTTATTTTCTACACCTAGTCTACTTAGAATTATGGAAACATTAATTCCTTTTCCGCCATAATAAACTGATTCACTATTTGCTCTATTTACTACATCAGTTTTAAAGATATCTGTTCGCATTATGTAATCTAATGCTGGATTAAACGTTACTGTATAAATCATCCTTACACCTCCTTAACTATTGTATAATCTAAATAATTTTTATCCAATAAATTATCGGTAATGATGCATGCTTGAGCTAATTTACCAAAAGCTACTGGTGAGATTATTCCAAATTTACTACTATCAGCCAAAACACAACTCATAAAACTTCTATTTAATGCTTCTTTTTTTATGATTGCTTCTGCAATATCTGGTGTTGTATATCCATATTCTTTATGAATACCATTAGTACCAAGAAAACACTTAGTAAAATTATAATTTTTTAAATTATCCACAACCATAGAACCAACCATAGCCTCAGTAGATGTTTTTAATTCTCCACCTAATAAATATGATTTAATTCCTTTTTGAGTAAGCTTTCTTATGTGCTCTATACCATTAGTAATAAAAATTGCCTTATTGGGTGATAAATAGTCAATCATTATCTCGGTTGTTGTTCCAGCATCTAAAAATATAAAATCATCATCATTTATAATACTAGCTGCATATTTAGCTATTAAATTTTTTTCTTCTATATTTTTAGTTGATTTTGCAATTACAGTCTCCTCTTTTGTAAGAGATTGTTCTATTACCGTTGCCCCTCCATGAACCTTATGGATTTTGCCCATTTCTGCTAAAGCACTCAAATCCCTTCTTATGGTTGACTCTGAAGTATTTAATAGTTGTGTTAACTCGATTACAGTTACCGCACGTTTTTGCTCTAATAATTTTAAAATTGCATCAAACCTTTCTTGTATTAACATTATCCATCCCCCCTTTGCAAACATTTACTTTGAGTGATTTTGACTATTTATTATATTTTATGATTTAATTATATCATTTTCTACCACATTGTCAATCATTTTCTTTCAAAAATAATCATTTTCAATGATTAATTGCAAATTTTATGGCAAAAAAATGAGGCCTACAAAAAGCCTCATTTTTTTGATTAAATTTTATATATTACTTTTTATATTTCTTAAATACATCTTGAACATAATTAATTGCTTTTTCTGCATCTAAGCCTGCTATATTTAATGAAATACATACCACATTATGCTTCATTTTCTTTTGTGCTAAAATAAATATCCTTTTAATCTTATTTACACTGGATAAATATTTATCTTCATCCTTCAAAGCTAATTCAATAAATTTATTACTCGCATTACCCTTTATACATACCTCTTCAATATCTTCCCAAGGAATAAATCCCAAAGCTAAGCTACTACTATTATCTATAATGCCCTTTTCATCAATTGTTAATATATTTTCACCAATTCTTGCTCTTTTCATTAAGTATAAACTTACAAACCCAAAAAATCCAAATCCCACAAATAAAAATCCCTTAATTATATAATAACATATCTCATTTCTGATTATCCACTCAATTAATGTATTATCAAAACTTGAACGAAAATCTTCAAATACTAATGCAAAACTTAAAATACATAATATTATAGATCCCAAAATATATATAACATTACTCTTAACACTTTGCTTAATAATAATTGGCTCCATTTATACATCCCCCTAATTCTCTAAAATCATATTCTTAATTTTTTGTATTGTAATATTTTTTTCCATTAATGCTTTAATATCAGTTCCTTCTTCCACCTTTGTTATAGGCTTTCCTTCCAATTTAATCACCTTTGTGCCATTACTTTCTTCAATCAATTCATAAAAATCTGCAAAAAACATTTCTTTTGCTACTTTAACATTTCTTTTTATCCCTTTAATCTCATTAACAGGACAACCTGGAAAGTTAACATTCCAAATTTCTGTTCTGCTACTTGGCTCATTAAGTATTTCCTTTATTATAGATACCAAATACTTATCTATAACTTCATAAAGTCCATTAAATTCCATAGAAAAAGCAATCGCAGGCACTCCCTTAAGCAAAGCTTCCATAGCTACTGATACCGTTGCTGAATATGCTGTATCTATACCAGCATTGAAACCGTTATTTATACCAGAAAAAACTATATCAGGTCTTTCATCCATTATATACTCTATTGCTACCTTAACACAATCTGTAGGTGTACCACTAACACTATAAGCTTTTACATCCTCAATCCCAAAGTCGTCAAACTGTGTAATCGTTATTTCTTTTCTTATAGTAATACCTTGCGACATAGCACTACATTCATTATTAGGTGCAACAACCCACACTTCTCCAAATTCTTTGGCAGCCTTTGCTAATCTCTTGATGCCCTCAGCTCTTATTCCATCATCATTAACAACAAGAATTTTCATTTTTTACCTCCTTACCTCTATTTACCATTATAAAAAAAAAGCAAGGATATTTCTACCCTTGCATCATATTTTAATTATTTTTTTCCAAACATACCTTTTACAATGAAGCCTGCTCCTGCTGCAATAAGACCAAACATTAATATAGTTTGGAATAAACTTGTTTGTTTCCATGTAAACTTCATAGCCATCAATACTGATAAAAGTAATATTATTACACCAACTATTATAAATATCCAACCAATTATAGGTTTATCTGTAGCTATTAAAATAATTATTCCTATTAAAAATGGTAATATCAGTAACCCTTCTGGCATCTGCCAGCCTCCAAATAAAATACCATTACCAAAACCTTCCCATGTCATAGTATTCTGAAATACCATAAATACCCCAGCTGCAACCATTATTATTCCTACAAAGAATGATAATCCATTCCCTCCATTACTAGCTTTATTATAATCACTGTTCATTTCATTATCTCCCCTCATTTGTTTTATCTTATATTAATAATATATCACACAAATATAAGTTTTACAACTATTTTTTATGATATTTTCTAACTCTTTTAAAAGTATTAAATACCTTTTATAAAAACTTTACCTTCTTTAATTATAACTCTACCATATAAAATATCATTGTCATCTTCAAAATATATATTTTCTGCTCCATACTTATTTTTTATATTGCTTACAAGCATTCTCCTATTCTCTGCAACAAAGCTAATCTCACCTCTATAAGAAATAAGCACACCTTCTCCCTCATAATACTCAACTCTTAAAATGGGACTGTACACATAAATTGAAAAAACTATAAAGCTTATGATAGGAAGAAGCCAAAATTTCTTATTACCATTATATATGAAAAATAAACTTATAAGCATAATTATATATAATGTAGCTATTATATATCCTCCATAAATCTGACCTTCAAATAATCCAAGTGTCAAATCTATTATATAATCCATTAACTTTACTATTTTTATAAGAACAAAGCATAAAAAATTAAACACATACTCTAAATTTACTAAAAACAATAGTGAATTTCCAATTATAATTATCAAAAATATTATCTTATCTAAAAATAGGTTTGCTATTATTGATAATATAGATACCTTGTTAAAATGCAAAATAATAATTGGTAGTGTAAATATCTGAGCGGAAAGCGATACAGCTATATTGCTTCTAATAAACTTTGGAAACAAAAATAACTTTCTATTAATCCATTTACTAAACAATAATATTCCAAGCACAGCCATATATGATAGCTGAAACCCTAATGAAAATATTGCATAAGGCTTTATTATAAGTATTATTATAGCACTTATAAGAAAGGAACTTAACGAATTATTATTTTTTCTAAATTTTAATGCTAAATTGCATATTGAGAGCATAATAAATGCTCTTATTGATGAAAAGGCTGCTCCAGTTAGAATTACATATAACCCTGTTATTATAAGTGAATATTCTGTTTTTTTTATAAGCTTTTTAATCACTACAAATATAATACCTACATGCAGTCCTGAGACTGATATGGCATGAATCATACCAATTTCGCTCATATCAGCATCATCCTCATCTGATAATTCCTCTTTATATCCTAATGATATAGACATAACAAGCCCTGCTTTTCTACTACCTATATTCTTAGATAATTTTTCATACAAATTCTCTTTTAACTTATATAATTTCCTTATAAAATCCTCTTTTAGCTTTGTATGTGAATTTACATTAATCTGGCCTAAAATTCCTTTCTCAAAATCTTTATCCTTTCTATACACCCCACTTACTTTTATCCTCTCCTTTGGACTCATACTTTCATTAAGATTATTTAACCTAAATAGCCTCCCCTTACTCTCTGCTAAATAATAATATCCTTTATTTTCAACTATAGTAAATATTTGATTATTAATATTCTGATTTATCTTAAGAATATAATAATTACTACATATAACTAGCTGAATTAAATAAAATATTATGATTATTAATAAAAATTTTCTACTAGTTAATTTTAAACATAAATAAAAAAATATCCCTACAGATAACACCGTAAGAACTTTATTTGACCAAATCATTCCATATGTTATACTAGCTAAAATTATAGCTACTGCAATATAATATATGGGATAATCAACTTCTTCCATAACAACACCTCAAATGTTATTATGTACATATTTATAGATAATATACATATAATAGGAAAACTCTAAACATTATTAAATGCTTAGAGTCTCTATATCATATTGTTTAGATTGTAATACTATACACTCCTCTTTTATAACTTCATTAATAATTCTTTTTTCGATTTGCCTTCTTCTCTCAAAATGATTAATCATATCATCCATATTTTTATAGTTATGTACCTTTCCATAAGGTGATTCCTTTAAATAATTCATCATTAATGGGAACCACATTTCATTTCCATTAATATCAACTCTATCTTTCTTTATTTGAACAATATTTTCTCTTATATTAT
Organism: Clostridium sp.; assembly: GCA_022767515.1. Classification (GTDB taxonomy): domain Bacteria; phylum Bacillota; class Clostridia; order Clostridiales; family Clostridiaceae; genus Clostridium. The sequence continues at coordinate 6,046 of JALENK010000039.1, read as the reverse complement.
CAGAGTCAATATATAACAGCTTGAAATTCTTATCCTTTAATCGATTATATGCTTCACTATAAAAGTCAATAATCTCATCATCTTCCATCTGATAAAATAACATCATATCTTCTATGGAATTTTGAAAAAAAGAACATTCAAATATATTTCCAAAAGAATTTAATTTTGTATATCTATCTAAGATTATCGATTTGAAAGTATCATAATCAATTCTTGCATTATATATCTCAAATGGTTCCATATCCTGATAAAACTCTCTAGTATCTGTAAGAATTCTAGTATATGCAGTAATATATCTATTTCCTTCTTTTTTAGTATTCTTTAATATTTCTTCTTTATATTCTGAATATTTTTTAAGTATACTATTAAACTCTTGCTCTGTCATATAACTGCACCATGCAAGCTCCACAGGAGATATATCCCCTTCTGTATAAACAGAGTAATCACTTAATTTTTTTGAAAGCTTAGTAGTTAGTGTACTTTTACCTGCTGCTTGAATTCCTTCTATAAATATATTCTTCATATTAGTTTCCATCATTCATAGATACTCCCCTTTTACTACTAATATTTAAAACTCTCTTTGCAATACTTGCTGAGTGGTCTGAAATTCTTTCAATATTAGTTAATAAATCTAAAAATACTACTCCTGAATCAATTGTACAAAGTTGTTTATTAAGTCTTTCCATATGTTGGTCTCTATATTTTTTATCCAATATATTTACCTGATTTTCTGACTGTAATGCTTTATCTGCAATCCATATATCATTATTTTCCATAGCCTCAAGTGATAATGTAAATGTTGATAATGCTGTAGTACAATATTCATTTAGTTCTTTTATAGCCTCATCAGATATTTTTACATTGTTATTTATACAATTTTGAGCAAGCTCTGCAACATTTACAGAAAGATCACCTATTCTTTCTATATCATTTATTGTATGAAATAATAAATCAAGAGCCATTCTAGTTTTGTCATCTAATCCTTTATTAGATAACTTAATCAAATAGCTAATAAGCCTTTTTTGCTCACTATTTATAAGCTTTTCTTTTTCAAACACTTCATCTATATCCTTAGTAGAACGTTCAGTAACACCTTTCACAGCACAAGTATAACTAATCTTTGCCTTTGAACCCATTCTAAGAACCTCTCGCATTATATTACCATAAGCGATTGCTGGTGTTTCAAGCATTCTTTCATCTAAATACTTAGTAACTGAATCTTCTTTTTCTTCCTCCCTTTCAGGAATTAAAAGCATAGCAAGCTTAACTATAAGCTTTGAAAATGGAAGTAATAATATAACATTTAATATATTAAAAAGTGTATGTGCATTTGCTATCTGTCTTGCAGAATCACCAGGATTTAAGTATTCAACCACCATAGTTATAGGTTTATTTAAAATAATCATAAATAATATAGTACCAATAATATTAAAACTCAAATGCATAACTGCTGCTCTTTTAGCATTTCTATTAGCACCTAAACTGGATAAAAGTGAAGTAGTACAGCTACCTATGTTATCACCATATAAAACAGGAAGTGCTGCACCTAATGGTATTAATCCTTGTGATGAAAGTGCAATCAATATTCCCATAGATGCACTTGAACTTTGTAATATTGTAGTCATTAAAAAACCTGCAAGAAGTGCTAATAATGGATAGGTACTAAAGCTTGATAATACGTTTCTAAATGATTCATATTCAGATAAAGGCGCTAATGCTTCCTTCATAAAATTCATACCTATAAACAATATAGCAAATCCAATTAGTATTTCGGATATATTCTTTAACATTGGTCTACCCTTTGAACCAACCATATAAAGTACTATACCTATACCTAGTGCAATTGATGTTAATATACTAACATCAAATGATACAAGCTGAGCAGTTACTGTAGTACCAATATTTGCTCCCATAATTACCCCAATAGCTTGGTATAATGTCATAATTCCAGCGTTAACAAATCCGACAACCATTACCGTAGTTGCTCCACTACTTTGAATAATTCCGGTAACGACTGCTCCAACAAGTACACCTACAAAAACATTACTTGTCAAAAGTCCAATTGCCTTTTCAAGCTTTGGTCCTGTCGATTTTTGGAGACCACCACCCATTACACTTATACCATAAAGAAATAAACCAAGACCACCAATAAGACTAATAAATATATGCAAGATTTTTTTCCTCCTAAACATTAAAATATTATTACCATATATATTTCTATAACCTGTTTTATTTTAATATATATTTTTGGTTTTTACAATTACTTTACATTGTTAATTCAAAATTTCATATTACTTTTTAGTACAACTTTTTTATTTTTTGCATAGTATATTATCATATTTAAGAATTTTTACTTTAGGAGGAAATTATAATGGGAATGCCTAATTTATACCCTAGTAATGATATAAGTTTAGATGCTGCTTTAAATAATATTATTCAATCAGTTGCTTTAATGGAAGCAGCTTTATCTCATATTTTAAATGCAGAAGGCGAAAAACTACAAGCTGTATTAGGCACTGCTAAAGTAGCAAATCTAGCTTATACTCCAACTAAACCTGAAGATTTATTAAAATTTAATTCATCTGTAGAAGAAATGATAACTTCAGCTACCTTGTTAGAAGTATTATTAACAAAAAAACTTACTCTAGCAAAATCTATGCTACCACAAAAACCTAAGCCTAAAGATAAAGATGAAGATGAAGAAGTTACTACACCATAATTTATTGAGTCTAGAATTTTATTTCTAGACTTTTTATATTATATACACATCCTATTAATCAAATTAATAGAATATTATATATCAATTTTTAAAAGGCAAAAAATGAATACATTTGAAATAGATAAAATTCAATCTCTAGATTGTAAATTTCCAACTTATTTTGTTGATGGAACATGTGATTTAGACAACTTTTACTTCATTAACAACATATCTAATTCTATTTTTGTTTTCACACGAAATTCAAAATACTGTACTACACTAAAAAGCGATAAAATTTACTGCAGAATAACCTATGATTACTGTGATGATTCATTCTGGGCTTATTCTGAAAAGCAAAAAAATATATTATTTAAACTAGATAAACATATGAATATAATAGATAAGCTTCAAATCAATATATGTAAGATTCAAAATAATTTTATAAAATCATTAGAATACAATAAGGCTAATGATTCTCTATTATTAAATATAAACAATGAAATAATAGAAATTGATAAATGTGGCAACTTACTTAATACAACTTCTTTCTGTGATACTAAATTTAATAGTGTTTATTGTTTTGAACCATATATTTTTGATATTTCAATAAATAATAAAAAGAATTATTTAAACATTTTTAATGATGAAACTAACCTTTACCATATAAATCTTCCGTCCCAGTTTGAATTTAAATCTATAATTTGTGCTAGTTTTTCTTGTAATGCTAAGTTTAATCTGGTCTTGCTTGCACATTCTTGTAAGTGTAATTACTTAATATCTGTTTTATTAGATATTAACAGCTTAGATAATGCTAATGACGGTTATTTTAGGCTTAAACCTTGCTGTAAAAAAGAAAAATCTATTTCTAATAATCACAATTCAAAAAATGATATAATCCAATCTATTGCTTTAATTGAAGCCTCACTTGCACACATATTAAATGCCGAGGGTGAAAAATTACAAAAAGCTATTTGTTTATCCTCTTGCATAGATGATTTGTTAAAAATAAATAATTCTATTCAAAAAACAATCACTAAAATATCTAATTTAGAATTACAGCTCTATTCCAAATTATCATTAGTATTAGAGTTCTGTGAAGATGAAAAAAATAAAGAAATTGGAGTACAGTAATTAAACTGTACCCCAATTTTTAGAATTTACCCCTACTTCCTCCATGAGAACGTCCTGATGAGCTTCTATGAGTGCTACTTCCACCTCTATGACTATTGTTTTTAGGTTTAGCTCTCTTGGTAACATTTTTATATAAGAATGTATCCCTATTTTCAGTTAACCTCATACTGCCTTCCACAATATAATTTACTGCTGATTTTTGGCTCTTTACAGTTTTTAATGATGATTTCATTATTGAAACTATTATTAAAGCTACTACTGCTGCTACACCAAAAATTATCATTCTTTCAAACAAAGTAATAGTTTCTTTTGAATTAACTTGTCCTTTTGGAATATTATTTACATCATAAGCTTTTCCACTTTTAGCTTGTGTTATATATTCATCACAAAGCTTTGCAAAAGTAGTAAATGCACCATAATAATTTCCTGAGCTTAACTTTGGTTGAACATCATCCATAATATATTCTTGTCCTGCATCAGTAAATGCCTTAATTGCAAAACCTGTTGTAGAAATAGCCCAATCTCTATCCTTCATGCTCAATAATAATAATATTCCATCTGCATTTTTACCTTTCCCATAACCATTATAGTCAAAAAAATCGTCAGCATACTCATTTGGAGTTTTACTTCCTATATCATAAACTGTAACTATTACGACATCACAATTTTGTCTTTCACTTATCTCATTTACCTTATCTAATAATCTCTTTTCTTCACTTGCTGATAGTAAATTTGCTTCATCAACCACTCTTTCACGCAATCTGCTATTTGGAATTGTATCTGCATTAGCTCCTAAAGGTAGTGAAAATACAATTAAAATGATACTCATAGCTAAAACTAAATATTTTTTCATAACTTCCACTTCCTTCCTAAATCAATGACAATAACACATTAACTAATATCCCAATTATTAATGTTATACCAATAAACCATCTAGTATATGCACCTTTATCTAATGGCATATTGCCAACAAATTTTCCCGTTTGTCCATTCATAGCAAATATGTAATTTTGATCTTTCCATCTTGTAGTAAGTATCCATACAGGGTATAGCACATATTTAACATCCCCATTAAGTACATTTACATTGTTTGTTTCACATACAACTGAACTATATCCTGTAACTGTATTTCTAAAAGCATCTTCCATTCCTACCTTTATACGCTCATTTGCCCTATTCATACATATATTAGAATCAACATCATATTTATCTGCAAGATAACCTGACAGATATGCTGTTTGAAAGTCTACTGCTTCACTAAAATCAAATGGTTCTATAGATTCCATTAAATCATCTGGCATCTTATATGAACCATCAACTGGAACCAACTTAAAACTTAATCCTCCTGCACGAACAACTGAATAATAGCTATTTTCTGTATATATGTAATTTCTATCACTCCATGATCTTGTCTTAGTTGCCTTATATTGAATCCTTCCATTTGTATCTGCATCAAATAGCCAAAATGGAACATACATACCTTTAATTTCTTCAATATGATTTTGCTCTTTAAATACCTTAGGTAAAAGCAATTTGCCCTTTGTATGCTTCTTTAATGCTTCTACTGCCTGATTCTTATCCATCTTAAATGGTATAACATAATCTGGTCGTAAGCTTCCGCTAAGTCTTCCTGTAAGAACTACATTATTTCCACAATAAGGACAACTTGTAGCTGCTGTATTTTCATCAGTAATAATTTTTCCACCACAAGACTCACAATAATACTCATTAATCGCTTCTTGCTCACCTTGCTGCCATTCACTTCCTATTTTATTATTCCAATTTTGCTGGTCATTAGAGTCTTCATACTTCCCTAATTCTTCATTATATTGTCGTATTGTTTCAACTTCAAATTCAGTATCACAATATGGACATTTCATATTCTGTGATGAAATATTAAACTCTATTTTTCCAGCACAACAAGGACATTTGTATTCAATCATCCCCATCTATATTCCCCCAATTATTAATTTAACCATTTAATAATATCATACCAATATTTATAATTGTAGCCAAATTTCTAAAATATTTTCTAATTCTTTCTCTAAGGCTTCTTTTCTATAAGGCTCAATTGTGTATAAAAGGGATATATTATGGCAATACTAGAAATAGAAAGTATTTGGAAAGGTATTGTTTTGTATGGATTATGAAAAGATATTGGAAATAATAAAGAAACTAAAGGATTCTGCTAAAAGAAAATTAATAAAAGATATATTT
>JALENK010000023.1 GCA_022767515.1 Clostridium sp. | reverse complement strand
GAGTTTTTGTAGTTTTCCCAATAGCTTTAGCAAACTGCCCTATTGAATAATATTTCAATGAAATCGCCTCCTAAAACTATTATAATAAAAATTAGAATATAATTCTATGTTTTTATAAAGTTTTCTAATATTTTATTAACTGTTAATCACCCCCCCAAAGTTTTTTGACCTAACCTGACCTAAATTAGCAAATAAATAATCAATGTTCTTATTTTCCAAACTCTTTAAAATAAGATTATTATATGTCGTATCTCCTGTTATATAAAATGTAGTTTTAATTTCATTTTTCCCAATTTGAACATAATAACCATTTACTTTTCGATAAGCCAATGCTATAAATCTATTTTTTCCATGTATTGCAGGTATTGCCTTAATACTTATTTCATATCCACTTATTGATAGCTTATGCTCTTCATTCCAACCAAGAATTACCTTATTTATATATTTTGAATCGTCAAGTATTAAATTAACATCTTCACTACACACTATTTTCGAATACCTATCAATAAACTTCTTTCCTGCAATATCTATATGATCTAGATGACCATGTGTCAATAACCAAATATCTATATCATTAAAATCTTCTTTTTTATAAACAGGTGCTATTAGTCTCTGACTTTCGAATTTTTTAAAGTGTATAATTTCATTTTTTTTTATAAGGGCAGGATCTAATCCTATCTTCAATTCATCATTTATCTTAATAATAATAGATGCTGCACCTACCCAACACAGCTCTACCTTCATTTTTTCATTTGTATTATCCATATTTTTACCACCTTGATAGTACTATAATACAATATTATAGTACAAATTTCCCCTTTTTTATACATATGCATTGTATAAAAATTTATGTTTATTTTTATAATATTAATGTTAGTATAAAATGCTATTTTAAGAAAGGATGGTTTATATGCTTGAAAAATTCTTTAAGCTAAAACAAAACAATACAAATATAAGAACTGAATTGTTAGCTGGTTTGACAACCTTTTCTACAATGGCTTATATTTTAGCTGTCAATCCCAATATGCTTGCTAATACTGGTATGAATTCTACAGCAGTATTAATAGCAACTTGTCTTGCTTCCTTCATTGGTACCATAGCTATGGCTCTTCTAGCTAATTATCCATTTGCTCTAGCACCTGGAACGGGATTAAATGCATACTTTACTTATACTGTATGTGGTTCTATGGGATATGACTGGAAATTAGCACTATTTATAGTATTTATTGAAGGTCTTATTTTTATCGTCTTATCTGTAACTAATGTACGTGAAGCCATTTTTAATGCAATTCCAATAAATTTAAAATATGGAGTTAGTGCTGGTATCGGACTATTCATTGCTTTTATAGGACTTCAAGGTGCACATATAATTGTAAATAGCGACTCAACCTTAGTTACATACATTAATTTTGCAGAAGATTTTAATACTAAAGGAATATCTGCTCTACTTGCTATTATTGGTTTCTTTATAACAGCTATTTTATACTACAAAAAAGTTAGAGTATCACTTTTATTAGGTATTTTTATTACTTGGATACTTGGTATGATTTGTCAATTAGCTGGAATATATGTTCCAAATGCCGAAGCTGGTTTCTATTCACTATATCCTTCATTTGCAATTACAGACTTTTCAACAATTTCTGAAACCTTCGGTCAATGCTTTAATTTTGATTTTTCAAATATCAGCATAATTAATTTTATAGTTGTGCTATTTTCATTCTTATTTGTAGATATTTTTGATACAATAGGAACTTTAGTTGGTGTTTCTACAAGAGCAAAAATGCTTGATGAAAACAACAAACTACCAAGAATAAAGCAAGCACTTTTAGCAGATGCCATTGCAACTTCAGCAGGAGCAGTACTTGGAACTTCAACAACAAGTACATATATAGAAAGCTCAGCAGGAGTAGAGGTTGGTGGTAGAACAGGACTTTCATCCTTTGTAACTGCAATAATGTTTTTACTTGCGATTTTCTTTGCACCAATATTTACTGCAATACCAGCATTTGCGACTGCACCAGTACTTATATTGGTAGGATTTTTAATGTTTTCCTCTATTTTAAATGTTGATTTTTCAAATTTAACAGAAGCAGTTCCGGCATTTATTTGTATGCTTACAATGCCATTTGCTTACAGCATTGCAGAAGGAATAGGTTTTGGTATAATATCTTATGTAATTATTAACTTGTTTACTAAAAACACAAAGAAAATAACACCTATTATGTATGTTTTATGTGTTCTTTTCATAATGAAATACATATTCCTATAAAAAAGTACCCTCAAAAGTTAAACTTTTGAGGGTGTTTCTCACTATTTACACATTCTTTCTATTTAACAAATAACCAAAAAATGCTCCAACAAAGCCACCAATTATATGAGTAATATTTGATACATTATCATCAATAAATATTCCTTGATAAACCTGCTGACCAATATAGATTAATGTTACCAGTATAAATGTAAATGGTATGCTTCCACTTTTCATACTTGTAAATGATGATAATAAAATCAAAGCAAATGCTACTCCACTAGCTCCTAATAATCTTATGTTTGGAAAAAATACATAATTTACAATACCTGTTATAACTGCAGTCACAAGTATAACAGAAAACATCTTTTTCGAACCATACTTTTCTTCAAGCAGTGGTCCTATTATTAATATCATCATTATATTTCCTATAAAATGCTCCCAATTGGCATGTCCAAATATATGTCCCACAAATCTCACATATGTAAGTGGGTCTAATAGTGATGAATGATATACGCTAAACACTAATTTATTAGATACTCCAAATGTTATATTATCTAATATAAGAGCAGCAAAGCATATTAATGTAAATCCTAAAATTACTGGCGAATTAAAAGATATTACAAGCTTTTTCCCTGAACCTTTCATAATAAACAACCTCCACAATTAATTATAATTGTATCTTACTATTTATTTCTTTTCTTGTAAATAGAAAACTTTTTCTACCTCTTCAATCATACTCATAGTTGAATTATATCCACCAGAGATTGTGTACCAATATACAGTATTTAAATATATTATCCTATTATTTTTATAGGCTGTAGTTTTTTTAATCAATTCATTTTCCATCATATCAGAAGTTGTATTTTCTTCAGCACTTCCCACTATTGTATTTCTATTAATTACAAATATATATTCAGGGTCCTTATTTACTAAATATTCAAAATTAATTTCAGAGCCATGAGTTGATGCCTCTATAGATGTATCAACTTCCTTAAAACCCATTTCATTAAATAAAAAACCAAATCTTGAACTCTTACCATAGGTTGAAAGTGACTTTCCATTAATCATTACAAATGCTGCCTTTGCATCTATATCTGAAGTTTTTTCCTGAAGATTCGATAACTTTTTAAATACATTAGAATATAATTCCTGTACTTGTTTTTCCTTATCGAATATCTTACCATAAGTTTCTAATGTGCTTTTAAAGCTATTCATCTCCTTGATACTTTGATAAATAATCTGGCATAGTATTTGACTTAGAAACTCCACTTATTGGTACATCAAGTGCATCTAAAACATCAAGAGCACCATAATCTAAAACTACAACCCTCTCAGGAACTTTATCTATATTTATAGTGCCTAATTCATGAGTTATTTCCATTCCATTAAAATCTTGAACTGCCTTATCTGACTTCTTAAAATATATTACAAAACCTCCAAGTACTAAAATTATTCCTATAACTATTGCTAAAACTTTCTTATTCATTTTTTTCTCCTTCTTATTAAAAATAAACACATATTTTTTTGTCTTCAACAGATTGAATATTAAATTCAGTCTCATATAAATCCTCTAAAACTTCCTTTTGTATAATCTCCTTTACATCTCCACGTTTATATAACCTTCCATCTTTCATCGCTATTATCTCATCAGAGTAACAAGATACGAAATTTATATCATGTATGACAGTAATTACTGTTTTATTTAGTTTTTTAACAAGAGACTGTATTACCCTCATCATCTGACTACAATTTTTCATATCAAGGTTGTTAAGAGGCTCATCTAAGAAAATATATTCTGTATCCTGTGCAATTACCATGGCAATATAGGCTCTCTGTCTCTGTCCACCACTTAGCTCATCTATATACTTATCTTGTATATCTTGAAGCTGCATATATTTAATTGCATCATTTACATACTTTTTATCAATGTCATTTAAATTCCCCTCTGAATATGGAAATCTTCCAAATTCGACAAGTTCCCTAATTGTTAGCTTTAAATTTAAATCATTAGCTTGTCTTAAAATAGAAATCTTTTTAGATAAGTCTTTATTTTTCCATTTATCAAGCAAAATGCCATCAATGACTACACTTCCATCATCAATATCTGAAAGCCTTGTTATCATAGATAGCACAGTACTTTTTCCTGCACCATTTGGACCTATTATTGAAATCAACTTTCCCTTTTCAATATCAAAGGATACATCTTTGACTACCTCATAGTCTCCATATTTTTTTGTTAAACCTATAATATTTATCATAAATAAATTCTCCCTTTCACTATATTTTTCTCTGGCTAAATATTAAAAATAAGAAATATATCCCACCAATGAAGTTTATTATTATTCCAATAGTTGTACTAAATTCAAAGACTCTCTCAACTAGAAGCAAACTAAAAACTATTGCTATTATGCTAATTAATATTGATGCAAAAATTAATGTCTTATGCCTAAAGGTCTTAAACATCTCATAAGTAATGTTCACAACTATAAGCCCAAGAAATGTTAAAGGTCCAACTAATGCCGTTGAAACTGCTGATAATATAACTACTGATATAAGCAATTTTTTTGTTACCCTTTCATAATTTACACCTAAATTTATTGCTTGTTCCTTCCCTAGAACTAAAACATCTAAATACTTTAATTCATTATAGATATATGGTATTAGCAAAAGTAAAATAACAGATGAAATTAATATTATATCAGTGTTAACACTATTAAAGCTTGCAAGTAATTTACTTTGAAGAGTTAGGTATTCGTTGGGGTCTATAAGCACCTGCATAAATGATGTAATGCTACTAAAAAATGTGCTAAAAACTAATCCGACCAATAATAGCAGCATGAGATTTAGTTTTTTATTTTTTAATATTAATTTATACATAAGCATTGATACTGCCATCATTCCAATTAATGATAATATAAATGTTAATTTCTTACTTCCAATAATAACTCCCTGAAATATAAATACAATAAATGTCTGTACAAAGCTATATACTGAATCCATTCCAAGCACCCCAGGGGTTAAGATTCTATTTTTAAATATAATCTGAAAAAACATTGCAGAAATAGCAATCGCCCCACCACTTATTATTACAGCTATGAGCTTTAATAATCTTTTTGAAAGAAGATAATCTGCATTGTTTATGCTTACTCCTTCAAAAATAAAGATTAATATTCCTATTATTAATATTGTAAATAAAATTATTAGTTTATTTTTATTTGCCATTTTGCCTCCTTAGTACCAGATATAAAAATATCGCACTTCCTATCACTCCTACAGTTAATCCAATTGAAACCTCATAAGGTCTTATTATGCTTCTACTGATTATGTCACATAATAATATAAATGTTGCCCCAAAAAGACAGGTATCGACTAATATATTCTTTAAGTTATCACCCTTTAATAAAACAATAATGTTTGGCACCACTAAACCTAAAAATGGAATATTACCAACCATTACAAGGGTTAATCCAGAAATGCATGAAACTACTATAAGCCCAAGATTAACTACTTTATGGTAGTTTAAGCCTAAATTTTTTGAAAAATCCTGCCCCATCTTAGCTATGGTAAATTTATTAGCATAAATAAAT
>JALENK010000007.1 GCA_022767515.1 Clostridium sp. | reverse complement strand
TAAAAATAGAGAGAGAAGAAGGTCTAATTTTTATTCATAATTTTCTTGAACTGCTTTAATTACAAACATATTTGTTATATCAAATCCAGTTGTATATGTACCATTAAATGTTTCTTTCTCTTGCTTATCATTTCCAGTTGCTACTGGTAAATAAACTTGCATCTTTAAAGTAGTACTCTGTCCATTTGACAAACTTGTAACACTTGATAATGCTGCTTGTAATGCAGATAATAAATCTTCTTTATTGGCTGCAACTGCAATTTCAGTATCTCCAACCTTTACTCTCCAACCTGCATCTGTCAACATTTTGTATTGAGCAAATGCAGCTGCACCTGCATCACCAGACTTATCCTTTAAATCAATTGTTATTTTAATTGTAATATTAGAATTATTAGTTATTTTTACTCCATCTACCTTATTTTCTACAGTTAATTCAGCTCCTGAAGTAGCATCTAATATTTGTCCCATTGAAAAACCGTCGCCAGGTCTAGCATACTTAATTTCTCCTATAACTGGGGCTCCTTTTTTCCACCTATTTGGTGAACCAGCTGTAATAAAATTAACATTTTGTGAATCAGATGCTCCTTTGTTTGCATCTGCTCCTAATCCTAACAAATCTGGTGAACAACCATCTGCAGTTAAATCAACAGGATCATAATACCAAGTTGCTTCTGTACTATTACTACCATATGCTGATGCTATATTTACTTTACCGTTTGTAATCTTTAATTGAAGCATCGTACCCTCTTTACCAACCAAATCAACCTCGCTTGTAAAATAAGCAAGTGTGCTTGAACCTGTTACTGCAATTGCCATTAATGCTGCTATCAATAACCTCTTTGTTTTCTTCATAATAATCACCCCTATATAAATTTATAATATTCTATACTTTAATATTAGAATAACGTCCCCATTATTTCAATACCTCTAATAATAATTTAACACTTTATTAAAAATTTTAGTTAATATTTAACATCTTACCGATATCTTCATGTGAGAAACTGTATTTTTTATTACAGAAATTACATACAACCTCTTCATCTTTATTATCATTATAGATTTCTCTTAAATCCTTTTCTCCAATACTTATTAATGCCTTCTCTATTTTATCTCTTGAACAATCACATTTATATCCTGGCTTACTTTCTTGCAATAGCTTAAGGTCCATACCATCAAATATATATTGAAGTATATCTTCTATTGTTTTTCCTTCAGCAATCATTTGAGTTACTGGTGGAATCTCCTGTAGCCTGTACATTAATATATCTGCTAAAAGCTCATCTGCATCTGGCATCATCTGTATTATAAATCCACCTGCTGCTTTAATTGATAAATCCTTGTCCACTAATACTCCAAGTGCAACTGCTGATGGTGTCTGTTCTGATACTGTAAAATAATAAGTAAAGTCTTCTGCTATTTCACCACTAGTTATTGGAACTTGACCAACATATGGGTCCTTTAAACCTAAATCTTTTATTACATATAACATACCATTTTTACCAATTGCCTTTGATACATCAAGCTTTCCTTTTGCATTTAAAGGCAAATCAATATATGGGTTACCAATATATCCTTTAACATTACCCTTTGAGTCTGCTACTACTGTAACCCCCTTAGCTTCTCCTCCACCATCCATTTTTAAGGTAACCTTTTCTTTCTCAGACTTTAAGGTACTTCCAATAAGCACTCCTGCTGTAAGCATTCTTCCTAGCGCTGCTGAAGCTACTGGTGTACATTCATGTGCTTTTGTACCAAAATCAACTATATCTGTAGTTATAGCCCCTATTACTCTAACCATTCCATCCTTTGCTGTTCCTCTTACTAACTTATCCATTATTTCTCCTCCTAAGCCTTTTTTACAACATACATAATTCTTTCACTTTTTTCATTAACTTGATTTTTAGTATATTCATCATATTTTGAAACAAGCTTTAAGCCAGCATTTTTAAGTGCCTCTTCAATCTCAAATTCAGTATAGCCTCTTTCATAATGCTCCTCTTCAAATTTCTCATACTTGTCGCCATCCTTAACAAAGAATGTCAAAAACATTCCAACTACATCATCTTCAAATTCATTTTCCCAAGAATAAAATATATTATCTTCATTATGAATATAGATATTATTTCCTAATATATTAGATATTTTGTAATAGGAATTTATATCAAATATAAATATTCCATCCTCCTTTAAATGATTATATATATTATTAAAGTATTTTTGAAGCTCTCCATCTTCAATTAAGTAATTTGTTGAATCTAACATACAAGTGATTAAATCAAATTTGTGATTAAGCTCTAAATTAACCATGTCTTGACATATAATCATTGGATAATTATTGCTTTCTCTGAATTTTTCATCTGCTTCAGATAACATATCCTCAGATAAGTCAACTAAATAAGTATTATCAAATTCACTACATATTTTAATTGAAACATTACCTGTGCCACAAGCTAAATCCAGATAATCTTCTTTTTTTATGTCAAGCTCACGTATTACTTCATTAATTCTATTAGCTATTTTACCATAATCAATATCTTCATTTATTAATTTATCATAAATCTTAGCAAATTCACCATAACTCAAAATAACTTCCCCCTAAAATTTATATCATCATCTAAAACTATGTTAATAGTTATTTTAAATTAAGTCAATTTATTTTCTTTTTAGAATTTCTTCATTAGAAGGTAAACCAACCTCTCTTCTTCTTTTATTCATAAGTCCACCTATTTTACCTGTTTCACCTGAAGATAACCCTCCCCAACCTAACCTTGCAACCTTCTCACTTAAACCAAGCTCCTCTGCAATCTCATATTTTATTTTTTCCCTAAGCTTTTCTTCTTCTGTAAGTTCTTTATTGGCTTTAATTTTATTCTTGATTACTTTCTTTAGATAATTCTTTCTCATCTTAATATCACACCTTTTCCTTTGTTTTTATTAGTTTATCCTAAAAAAAATTATTTATTCCCCTTTGATAAATTTACTTGCTTATTAAAATAATGTATACTTAAACTATGAACGATATAATAATTAGTGTATAAAATATTACTATAAATATAGTTTAAGGAAAATGTTATGACAATCTTTAAGGGTTCTGGCGTAGCTCTTGTGACTCCCTTTGAAAATTCAAGGGTTAACTTTAATAAATTAGAAGAGTTAATAGAGTGGCACATAGAAGAAAAAACTGATGCTATAATAATATGTGGTACTACTGGTGAAGCTGTTACTATGACAGATGAAGAAAAGAAAGAGACCATTAAATTTACTGTAGAAAAAGTAAATAAAAGAATCCCTGTTATAGCTGGAACTGGTTCAAACAATACTCTTTCTGCTATTGAGATGTCAAAATATGCAGAGAATGTTGGTTGTGATGGATTACTCATTATAAATCCTTATTATAACAAAGCTAACTCAAAGGGATTTTTTGAACATTTTAAAGCTATAAATGATGCAGTTAAAACACCAATTATTATATATAATGTTCCAAGCCGAACTGCAGTAAATATTTCTACTCAAAACTTAGAAAAATTATCTAAGCTTTCTAATGTAGTCGCTGTTAAGGAAGCTAGTTCTAATTTAAGTCAGGTCGCTCAAATTAGTGCTAAATTAAAAATAGATATTTATTCTGGCTGTGATGATTTAATAGTTCCAATAATGTCTCTTGGAGGACTTGGAGTTATTTCTGTCCTTGCAAATATTATTCCAAACACAGTTCATAAAATGACTTCACTTTGCTTAGATAATAAATTTAAAGAGGCTGGTTTACTGCAGCTTGAAACGCTAGAGCTTGCTAATAATTTATTTATTGAAACTAGTCCTGTTCCAGTAAAAACAGCTCTAAATATGATGGGAAAAAATGTTGGTAATACTCGTTTGCCCCTAGGAGCTATGGAAAACACTACTAGTAATATATTAAAAGAAACATTAAAAAAATATAAATTAATTTAGGAGGTACTTATGATTAAAGTATTATTAAACGGTTGTTGCGGAAAAATGGGAACTATGGTAGTGAACGCTTCAGCTCAATTTGAAAACTTAGAAATTATTGGGGGAATTGATGCCTTTCCAAAGGATATGGGCTTTCCAATCTTTAAATCTGTAGAAGATGTAAATATTGACTATGATGTACTTCTTGATTTTTCAAGAGCTGATGCATTAAAGGGCTTAATTAGCTTAACAGAAAAGACTAAGAAACCTCTTGTTATCTGTTCTACAGGATTCACAAAGGACGATTTAGACTTAATAAATCAAAAAAGCAAAACTTTGCCTTTATTTAAATCTGCAAATATGTCACTTGGAATAAACTTAATTAATTCTTTATTAAAGAAGGTTGCTCCTCTACTTTACGGAAATTATGATATTGAAATAGTTGAAAAACACCATAATCAAAAAGTTGATTCACCTTCTGGAACAGCAATATTACTTGCTGATACTATTAAAGATTCTTTAGAAGATGAAACTCAATATGTTTATGGACGTCAAGGACATAAAAAGAGAGAAACTAATGAAATAGGGATTCATGCTATAAGAGGCGGTTCAATCGTAGGTGACCATGATGTAATATTTGCTGGTACTGGTGAAGTTATTGAATTAACTCACAAAGCAATTTCTAGAGAAGTATTTGCTGTAGGAGCTTTAAAAGCATGTGAATATATGAGTAAAGTTTCAAAACCTGGACTTTATAATATGGATGATGTGATTA
>JALENK010000003.1 GCA_022767515.1 Clostridium sp. | reverse complement strand
CTTGAGAATAATATCTATATCCAGTATCTTCAACTCTAACTGGTTTCAACTTTCCATTTTTATCCCAATTTCTTAGAGTTTTTGTAGTTTTCCCAATAGCTTTAGCAAACTGCCCTATTGAATAATATTTCAATAAAATCGCCTCCTAAAACTATTATAATAAAAATTAGAATATAATTCTATGTTTTTATAAAGTTTTTTAATATTTTATTAACTGCTAATCACCCCCTATTAATACATAGTAATCCTATATTTCAATAATATTATATTCATTATTTTAATGTCAAACTTATCAGAATGGTTAATTATTAAGTATTTTACATTTATTTTACATTCACATAAAAATTTTTATTTTATTGTTCTAATATATAGTTATTCTTATAATTCAATACTAATTTGTATGTAAAATTTTCTTTACTTTAAAGTATAGCATTTATTTTTATTTCTAGGTAATTTATGGATATATTTAATAAAATATTCATATTTAAATTTTAAAAAAACTTTGTAAATTGCAAATAATATATTAAAATATAGTTATTAAATAATATATTTAATAAGGAGGAAAATTATGGCTGTTAATTTAAGAGGAAGAAGCTTTTTAAAACTTCTTGATTTTACTTCTGAAGAAATTAGATACCTAATTGATTTAGCAAAGGATTTAAAATCTTTAAAAAGAGCTGGAATATCTCATGATAAGTTAAAAGGCAAGAATATTGTTTTATTATTTGAAAAAACTTCAACACGAACAAGATGTTCTTTTGAGGTTGCTGGACATGATTTAGGACTTGGTGTTACATACCTTGATTCTAATGGTTCTCAAGTCGGTAAAAAGGAAAATATAAAAGATACTGCAAGAGTTCTTGGAAGAATGTATGATGGCATTGAATATAGAGGATTCAGTCAAGATATAGTCGAAGAGCTTGCTAAATATGCAGGTGTTCCAGTTTGGAATGGATTAACTGATGAATTCCACCCAACTCAAATGATTGCAGATTTGATGACTATTGAAGAAAAAAAAGGTTCACTAAAGGGACTAAACTTCACATATATGGGTGATGCTAGAAACAATATGGGTAACTCACTTATGGTTGCTTGTGCAAAAATGGGAATAAACTTTACCGCATGTGCACCAAAAGAGCTTTTCCCTGCAGAAGACTTAGTAAATACATGTAAAGAAATAGCAAAAGAAAATAACTGTACTATTACTCTTACTGAAGATGTTAAACTAGGAACTACAAATGCAGATATTATATATACAGACGTATGGGTATCTATGGGAGAACCAGATGAAGTTTGGGAAAGTAGGATTAATCTTTTAAAACCATATCAAGTAAATAAAGAGGCTATGGCAAATGCAAAACCTGATGCTATATTTATGCACTGTCTTCCATCATATCATGACCTTGGAACAGAAATAGGACAGAAAATTAATGAAAAATTTGGTATTTCAGAAATGGAAGTAACTGATGAGGTATTTGAAGGAAAACAATCAGTTGTATTTGATGAAGCTGAAAATCGTATGCATTCTATAAAAGCTATAATCTATGCAACACTTGGTATATAAACAAAAAAAGTTAGACTTTTTTATAGTAGCAGTTTTAATGACTGCTACTATATTTTTATGTAGCCATAAAAATACCGACCTCCAATTGTTAGACTTTTTGTCTAGCATTGGGGTCGGCACATTGAAAATACCTTTTTCTAATTAGCAATTACTTTTATTCTTTTTATTTCTAATCATTAAAGTAATTATTACTAATCCTGAAATCATCAAAGCAATAATTAAAATATCTAGTTTATTATTATCTCCTGTTTTAGCCATGTTAGAGCCATTTGAATCCTTATTATCACTCATATTAGGCTTATTATTTTTATTCTCCTCTTCTTTTGGTTCATCTTTTTTATTTTTATTAATTTTGATTTTTTTACTAACTGAATCCATATTATTATTTGAATCATAAGCTTTAACCACAATAGTATAATTTCCTTCCTCTAAAGGTGTCCATGTAATACTATTATCAGTTGAATCTATTTCAGTTATAAGTTTCATAGAGTCATCTTTATAAATAAAATATACAAGCTTCGCTAATTTTTCTTTTGAATATACTTCTGTTTTAATAGTTATTGGATATTTTGCCATCATATTATTAGAACTGTTTATTGTTACATCCTTTATGTAAATAGGTTTACCTTCTTCTACAAAAATATATTTTTCATTAGTTATTATTTCTCCATTTTCATCTTTAATTTGTACTATTATTTTATAATCTCCCTCTTTAGATGGTTTCCAGCTTATAGTTGATTCATCACTAAATTCATTTAAATATTCTTCCTCACCATAAATAACTTCCCAGTCAAAGTTTGTTCCATATGCTACTGCAAATCTATATTTATAATTACCTTCACTATATGGAATTGCTTTTAATTCAACTACATCATCAACTGTAATTCTATCATTAGGAGTTATTATCAATTGTGGTCTTGCATCAATTATATCTAACTTTTTATAATAAACATCAAAATTACCATTTCTATCAACAGCAATCACTTTAATGTTTACATTTTCCATATATATATCCATTTGATATTGACATTTTTTCTCAGTACTATCAAATAATAATATATTAGTAGTATAATAATTTTCTACATAAACATAATACTTATTATCTCCATCTCCACCTTCAGAATCAAAAGTTATATCAATTTTAGTATTTGGACCATAATATTCACTAGAACTAGCCTTTACATCTGTAATTTTTATATTATTTGTTATGGTATAGCTTTTACTAACTGACTCTATCTTTCCTCTCTCATCTTTAGCTTTAATTTCTATTATATAATCTCCTGAATGTTTAGGTATCCACTTTACATTTAAGTTTTCCATATAATCACTAGTTAATTCTAGATTTCCATTACTATATATTAAACATTTATATTCATATTTGCCTTTACCCTCAGCAGATGTATTAATTATTATAGGAGTATCAACTTTTTGAGGACTATCTACACTTGTAATTATCTTAGGTTTAATATTACCCTCAATATATATATCTTTATAATATGTTTGAATTATTTCCCCTTTATATTTCAAATAAATTATAAATTCATATGAACCCATTTCATTGAATTTAAATTTAAACTTATCATCCCGAGAGTCCTGTAAAATATATCCTAAATCCTCTTCGCCGTCATTACCATAATAAATAGCCTTTGCTGAATATGTAAACTCTTCATTCTTATAGTTACTTTCAATAATAGCTTCTATTTCTTCTCCTGATTTTAAAGACCCATTTATTTCTAAACCATTTATTATTTCACCAAATTCAACATCATAATCAACTATTCTTTCAGTTATATTATTATTGGTATCACGCATTTGGATTTTTATTTGATATTTACCGCCTTCACTCGGTTCCCACACTATACTGTTTTTATCTGCAAAGTCACTTAATATTTCCTCTTTTCCATCAAACAAAACAGAAAACTTATATTTATAATTTTCATCTAAATTACTTCCCTTAGCCGTTAATGTTATCTTATCTCCTAATTCAACAGGACTATTTTGGCTCATATTTATTAACATAGAATCTGTAACATTTACTCTAATAGTTTCCTCATCAATTGTTTCTCCGTCAGAATCCATAGCAATAGCCCTAATTGTATATTCCCCTGTTTGTTGAGGTTTCCACTCACAACTAATAACATCATCATAGGATGTAACATTATTAATAACTTCTTTTATATCACCCAAATATGCTATAAAAGAATAATTGTATTTATCTTTATAAGTACTGTCTAATAAATCAATTGATATTTTAGCTGTATCTTGAAATTTTATAGTAGTTCCCTTATCAATCGAAATTTTATTTATTATATCTGTATTATTTGAAAAAGCAATTCCAATAGCACCATTTCCATCACTTACAACAACTTTTATGTTCGAATATCCATATTTTTGATAAACATTACTTTCACTGTTAGATAATAATGCAGTTTCATTATTATTTTTATCTAAACTTAAATATGTATATCTTAAATCTTTTCCATTAGGATTATCTACATTAACTGTATATATATACTGTCCATATTGATTATCAACATCAATACCTGTAATATTAATTTTCTCTTGATTTGGTGTATATTTTATAAGTTTAAAATATGCTTGTCCATTTTCTTCCTTTACATATTGAATTTTATATCCAGTTTCTTCTCCTGAAGATAATATAAGTTTTACTTCTTCCCCTGAGTTATTTATTACTGTATTTAAATGCTCATTCCTAAGAGTATATACTTCAGGATCCCCTTCACTATTACCTCGTCTACTATCATCTATTCTATACGAAACAATTCCACTTTTAATATTTTCATTTGTATAAATATTAGCAGATTTGTCTCTATATTCAATCATAAAATATTGATTTGTATTTGGTATATTTATTCTATATGCAATATCATGATTTTTAGGACTCATTGCAGCATTGTCAATCTTATATATTCCCTCTTCTGATATAGTCTTTACATCATTTTCTGATATCCACCCACTATAAGCAATTCTTTCATATACTGACTGAAAACCGTTAGATGTAGCCATTATTGACCATTCATCCATAGGATTTTCAAAACTTGCTTTATTATAAACATAAAAATCCGGATAGCCTAATGTGTGCAAATATTCATGAGTAACAACTTTATATTTTGAATCTAAAATTCTTTCCTTAGTAATTAAATTATAAGTATTTAATTTACATCCATTTTTTTCGGTAACTCCTTCTGAATCATGTACACTACTTTTATGTGGCCATAAAAATGTATTCCACTCTGTCTGTGCTGGTACTAAAAAATCAACACAATCATAATAACCATCTTTATCAATATCATAATCCACATTATCTGGTAACTTATCTTTGATAAAAGCAAATGCATCCATTAATAATTTTGTTCTGTCATAAAAATTAGTGTATCCAATTGGATTCATAACTTCATCATAAGGAGAATAATATTCTTTAGGATATGGTGCTTCATAAATTAATACTTTTTTATCTTTATCAAAAATAAATTGTGGATTAACACTACATTGTCCATATGAAACAGTCTCTAAATAATCTTTTAATGAATATTTCTCTCCACAGAAACTTTCTTTTATTTCATTAATTTCTTCTTTTGAGTACGCTTCTTCATCAGATTGTCCCTTAAATTTAATAAGAACAACAATAGGGCTTGTAGTTGAATAATTAAGGGCTGTATTACCCGCAAATTGTTCTACATAATCAGCTTCTCTTGATAACTTCTTATTTTTAATTTTACTTAGTTCTTCATCACTTAAAGGATTGTCTTTAAATTCATTTATACTTGATGTGGTTGTTTGATTATTACTTTCTATTTGCTCATCTTTTTGTGTTGCATTTACAATTAATCCACTTGAAAAATTTGTTAATACAAACAAACTAAGAAGTACTAATGATAATATCTTCTTTTCTACTTTCTTCATATTATTCCCTCATTCCCAAATTTTATTAATTTCTTATTAAATTATCTATTTAACTTTAACAGATGTCAATAATTATTAACTATAATTAATTATAAATTTACAAATAAATAGAATATAGAAAGTATTTAGATTGTATTCCTTTTTACTGTAATACTGTCATAAAGATAAGGAGCCTTTACCATAGTATCAGTATCTGTATCATATTTAAATGCATATGTTTTTGTTTTATCCCTATAAAAATAACCTCTAAAAGCTAGATTAATAATCTAACCTTTAGAGGTATATTTATACTAAAGATATATTAGTTATTTATTAACTTATCTTCACCATTCCAGCTATATAGCTTACGAATTTCCTTACCAACAACTTCTGAAGGGTGTTCAGCAGCTAATTTTCTCATTGCTCTGAAGTGAGCCTTTCCACCTGCTTCTGACATATCTAATAAGAAGTCTTTAGCAAATGTACCATCTTGGATATCAGATAATACTTTCTTCATTGCTTTCTTAGTTTCTTCAGTTATTATCTTAGGTCCAGTGATATAATCTCCATATTCAGCTGTATTTGAAATAGAATATCTCATTCCTTCAAATCCTGATTGGTATATTAAATCAACGATTAATTTCATTTCGTGAATACATTCAAAATATGCATTTCTTGGATCATATCCAGCTTCACATAATGTTTCGAAACCAGCTTGCATTAATGCACAAACTCCTCCACATAATACAGCTTGTTCACCGAATAAGTCTGTTTCAGTTTCAGTTCTGAATGTAGTTTCAAGAACACCAGCTCTTGCTCCACCGATAGCTAAAGCATAAGCTAAAGCTAATTGAGTAGCTTGTCCAGTTGCATCTTGTTCAACAGCTATTAAACAAGGAACTCCCTTACCAGCTTGATATTCACTTCTTACAGTATGTCCAGGTCCCTTTGGAGCTATCATAGTAACATCTACATCCTTAGGTGGAACAATTTGTCCATAGTGAATATTGAATCCGTGAGCAAACATTAACATGTTTCCTGCTTCTAAGTTTGGTTCGATATCATTCTTATATAATTTAGCTTGTAATTCATCATTAATTAAAATCATGATGATATCAGCTTTCTTTGCAGCTTCTGCAGCAGTATATACTTCGAATCCTTGAGCTTCTGCCTTTGCCCATGACTTACTTCCTTCATATAATCCAATTATAACATTACAACCAGATTCCTTTGCATTTAATGCATGTGCATGTCCTTGGCTACCATAACCAATTACAGCAATAGTCTTCCCCTTTAAGTAAGAAAGATCACAATCTTCTTGATAATAAATCTTTGCCATTTGTAAAAACCTCCTAAAAGTCTTAACATAATTAAATTTATTTTATTATATATGATATTTAATAAAACATTGTCAATTTAACCGAAGAGCAACTTTATGCTCTTTTATTAATATACAACATTTATAGGAATTTTTCAAGTAATGTTATCCCTTTTTATTAGCTTATTTTTTTTATTATAACATACTTATCCCTAGCATAAGTATCCATTCATTAATTAAAGCTTCTATTCTACTGTTACAGACTTCGCTAAGTTTCTTGGCTTATCTATATCATAACCCTTTTCCTTAGCTGTATAATATGCAAGTAATTGAAGTACTACAGCTGCAAGTACTGGTGCTACTCTGTTAGATGTTCTTGGAATACTTATCACTTCATCAAACACACTAGAGTCTAACTTATCCCCTTCATAAGCAACACCTATAACATAAGCTCCTCTTGCTTTTACTTCTACTACATTACTAACCATTTTTTCTCTTAAAGCTTCTTGAGTTAATAATACAACTACCTTAGTTCCATTTTCAATTAATGCTATAGGACCATGCTTTAACTCTCCTCCAGCATAAGCTTCTGAATGAATATATGATATTTCCTTAAGCTTTAATGAACCCTCTAACACCAAAAAGTAATCTGCCCCTCTTCCAAGGAAGAAAAGATCAGATTCCTTTGATAATATACTAGCTACCTTTTGAATCTGCTCTTGCTTAGTTAATAATTCCTCTATCTTTTCAGGAATTTCAAGTAAACCTTCTTTTATCATTCCTGCAATGTTATCATCTATAGTTCCTTTCAATTCTCCAAAGTATAGACCAAGTGCATACATTATTATTAACTGAGTAGTATATGCCTTTGTTGATGCAACTGCAATTTCAGGTCCTGCTGCTGTATAAATAACATAATCAGCTTCTCTTGAAATAGTACTTCCTACAACATTTGTAATGGCAAGTGTTCTAGCACCCTTCTTCTTGCAATCTCTAAGAACTGCTAATGTATCTGCTGTTTCTCCTGACTGACTTACAGTAATTATTAAAGACTTGTCAGTTACAAGAGGGTCCCTATATCTGAATTCTGATGCTATATCAACCTCAACTTGAATTTTAGCATGCTTTTCTATTATATATTTTCCCATTAAACCTGCATGATAAGCTGTACCACAAGCTACTATATATACCCTATCTATTGCCTCAAGTTCTTCTTTTGTTAACTTGAAATCTTTAAATTCCACTTGTTGATTCATAGCTATCTTTGAAGCCATTGTTTCTTTAATCGCTCTTGGTTGTTCATTAATTTCTTTTAACATAAATGAATCATATCCGCCCTTTTCAGCAGCATCCTGACTCCAAGTTACATTATATACTTCTTTCTTTATCTCACTACCATCAGCATTTAATAACTTAACTCCATCATTATCTATTAATACATATTCCTTATCTTCTAATAAATATACTTCTCTTGTATAACTAATAACCGCTGGAATATCTGATGCTATAAATGTTTCATCCTTACCTAATCCAACTATTAATGGACTATCCTTTCTTACTGCAACAAGTTTATCTGGTTCAGTTCCACAGACCACTCCAATTGCATAACTTCCTGTTAATCTTTCTGTAGCTTTAACAACAGCTTTAAATAAATCACCTTCATAATAATAATCTATTAAATTAGGTATAACCTCAGTATCAGTTTCTGATGAAAAATGATATCCCTCACCCTTAAGCCAATCTCTTAACTCTAAATAATTTTCAATTATTCCATTATGCACAACTGTAATATCACTCTTTGAACTCTTATGAGGATGTGAATTTATATCTGATGGTTCACCATGAGTAGCCCATCTTGTATGTCCTATACCAATAGTTCCTTCTACAGCTTTATTTTTAAGCATACCCTCTAAATTAGCTAATCTTCCTTTATGCTTAACCACTGTAACACTACCATCTTCAACTATAGCAATTCCTGCTGAGTCATATCCTCTATACTCAAGCTTTGATAACCCATCTAATAAAAAATCCTTAGCAGGTTTATTTCCAAAATATCCAACTATTCCACACATAATTTTCTCCTTAATAATTATTATTTAAGGCATTATAATTAATTTGATACTCAATTGAATTTGTCCTATAAATCACTTTATAGATTTGCCAATCTTTAACGACAGTATCATATGCCGCTAGGACATCCGCCGAAAATTCGATAATTCCTAGCCCTCGTCAACTACTAATCATAGTTCTAGCGCTTAAAAATTTTTGTTTATTATTTACTCTATATATGCCTCATTACTCATTTTATCATAATATTATCAATTGTCCATATAATAATTATTAGTTTAATAAAATAGACAAAAATGCCTAAATATATTTTAAACATCTTTGTCTTTATTATACTAAATATTATAATCTAATTTTTCGTTAAATCCACCTATTAATTCTTCTTTCTGTACCTTCGTTAACTTTTTAATCGCATACTCTCTCTTCATGGCTTCTTCCTTTGTATCAAATTTTTCAAAGTACACTAGCTTAAGTGGACCTCTCCCTCTAGTATATTTTGCACCCTTTCCCTTAGAATGATCTTCAAATCTTTTTTCTAAATTATTAGTCCATCCAGTATATAGAGAGTTATCGTTGCATCTTATAATATATACATAATTCATTATACAACTTCATCAGCATTATCAAATTGAGAGTTATATAGACTAGCATAAAATCCATTTAACTTTAATAATTCTTCATGGTTACCTTGCTCAACAATATCTCCATCTTTCATTACTAAAATCAAATCGGCATCACGAATTGTTGATAATCTGTGTGCTATTACAAAGCTAGTTCTTCCTTTCATAAGATTATCCATAGCTTTTTGAATTAATACTTCTGTACGTGTATCAACTGAACTTGTTGCTTCATCTAATATTAATATTTTAGGATCTGCAAGTATCGCTCTTGCTATTGTTAACAACTGCTTTTGTCCTTGAGATACATTAGTGGCATCTTCATTTAATATCATATCATACCCACCAGGAAGAGTTTTTATAAAGTGATGTATATGTGCTGCCTTAGCAGCTTCAAAAACTTGCTCATCAGTAGCATCAAGCTTACCATATCTAATGTTCTCTTTTATGCTTCCACTAAATAACCATGTATCCTGAAGTACCATTCCAAACATTTCTCTAAGTTCTGTTCTATTAAAGTTTCTGACATCATGACCATCTATTAATACTGCTCCACTATTAACATCATAAAATCTCATTAATAATTTAATCATTGTAGTCTTACCAGCACCAGTTGGTCCTACTATTGCAACCTTCTGTCCTGGTTTAATCTTAGCTGTAAAATCATTAATTATTATCTTATCCTCATTGTATCCAAAGTGAACATCATTAAATTCTACGCTTCCTTTTAATCCATCAATATGAACTGGATTTTTTACTGTTTGGTCTTCTTCCTCTTCTTCTAAGAATTGGAACACTCTTTCAGCAGCAGCGGTTGTTGATTGAAGCATATTTGTAACCTGAGCTATTTGTGCTATTGGCTGAGTAAATGTTCTAACATATTGTATAAATGATTGAATGTCACCAACCTGTATAGCACCATTTATTGCAAAGTATCCACCAAGAATAGCTATGGCAACATAACCTAAATTTCCAACAAACATCATTATTGGCTGCATAAGTCCTGAATAAAATTGCGACTTCCAAGCTGATTCATAAAGTGTATCATTAAGCTTATCAAACTCTTCCACAGCTTTCTTTTCTCTGTTAAAGACCTTTACTACATTATGTCCAGCAAACATTTCTTCAACATTACCATTAATATGACCTATATATTCCTGCTGAACTTTAAAAAATTTTTGCGACCTTTTAACAATAAATCCTATAAGTCCCATTGATATTGGTAATATCAATATTGCTACTACTGTCATCTTCCAACTTATTGAAAGCATCATTACAAGAGTTCCAATTATTGTAGTAACTGATGTAATAAGCTGAGTAACACTTTGATTTAAACTTTGTCCTAGAGTATCAATATCATTAGTAAATCTTGATAATACCTCACCATGTGTCTTTGTATCAAAATACTTCATAGGCATTCTATTTACTTTTGAACAAAGTTTCTTTCTAAGGTTATAACACATTTTCTGAGATATATTACTCATTAAAATTCCTTGAATAAATGCAAACACTGAACTCAATAAATATAAGCATAATAAGAAAATGATTATTTCTAATATTTTATTAAAGTTTATTCCTTCACCAGAACCAGATATTTTATTAACAAGACCTGTAAATATTTCAGTTGTGGCATTACCTAATATCTTAGGTCCAACTACTGAAAATATAGCACTTGCAATAGCAAAAATAACAACTCCTATTAATGCATATTTAAATCTTCCCATTTCATTAAGAAGTTTTATTACTGTTCCCTTAAAATCTTTAGCTTTTTCACCAGGTTGCATCATTCCACCTGGTCCACCTTTTTTCATGTTTTTACTCATTTGCAAGCTCCTCCTTTGATAGTTGTGATAGAGCTATTTGTTTATATACTTCACAATTATCCATAAGCTCTTTATGTGTTCCTTTTCCGACTATCTTTCCTTCATCAAGAACTATTATTTGGTCTGCATGTAATATAGTACTTATTCTTTGTGCAACTATTAAAACTGTACTCTCTCCTGTTTCTTCATGAAGAGCCTTTCTAAGTTTTGCATCAGTCTTAAAGTCAAGAGCAGAAAAACTATCATCAAAAATGTAGATGCTTGGTTTTTTTGCGATTGCTCTTGCAATTGATAATCTTTGCTTTTGTCCTCCAGATACATTAGTTCCACCTTGTGATATTTCCTCTTGATATGTTTTAGGCTTAACATCTATAAATTCAGTTGACTGTGCTATTTCAGCAGCTTTCTTAACTTCCTCTATACTTGCCTCTTCATTACCATACTTAATATTGGATTCAATTGTACCTGAGAATAGTATACCCTTCTGTGGTACATATCCTATTTTTTCTCTTAAGGCATGTTGAGTTACCTTTCTTATATCAATTCCATTAATTAATATTTGTCCTTCTGTTACATCAAAGAAACGAGGTATTAGATTAATTAAAGTAGTCTTACCACTTCCTGTTCCACCAATAAATGCTGTAGTTTGACCAGACTTTGCAGTAAATGTTATATCTTCAAGTACATTTTCATCAGCATCTGGATATTTAAATGAAACATTTTTAAATTCAATTACAGAGTTATTATCTTTATTAAACTCAACTGGGTTTTCAGGATCTTTAATCCTTAACTTTGTATTTAAAACCTCATCGATACGATTTGATGAAACCGCCGCTCTTGGAATCATTATTGACATCATTGTAAGCATTAAAAATGCCATAATAATCTGCATAGCATATTGCATAAATGCCATCATATCTCCAACTTGCATAATTCCATCATCAATAGCTTTTGCTCCTACCCATACAATTAAAAGAGAAACTCCATTCATTACAAACATCATAAGTGGCATCATACCAGACATAACTCTATTAATGAATAATGTTACCTTTGTTAATACAGTATTTGCTTTATCAAATCTCTCTTCTTCATGTTTTTGAGTACTAAAAGCACGAATAACAGGAATACCAGTTAATATTTCACGTGTAACTAAGTTTAATTTATCAATAAAGGTTTGTAACATTTTAAACTTAGGCATTGTAAACATAAATAATGTACCAACAATTACAAAAATTATAACTACTGCTAGGGCAATTATCCAAGTCATTGATACATCTGTATTAATAACCTTTATTATCGCACCTATTCCTATTATTGGTGCATATAATACCATCTTTAACATAAGTACTACTACCATTTGAACCTGTTGAATATCATTTGTATTACGAGTAATTAATGAAGCTGTAGAGAATTTATCCATTTCTTCATTTGAAAAGCTCATTACTTTTGTAAATACCTTGCTTCTTAGCTCTTGAGATACTCTAGCAGCAATCTTTGAGGCTACAAACCCAACAACTATAGCAGCTAAAATACTTAAGAATGAAATCCCTATCATTTTTGCTCCAGAAATTAATATATAAGTTTTTTGTCTAGAATCTGTATCTACACCAAGATTAGTGTATTCTTGCTTAATGTACGTTGTACTTGCTTGAGTAACAATACTGTCAGGCATTTCTTTAAACTGCTCTAACATCTTATCTTTTATTTGAGAAAACTGCTCCTTTGGCATTGCACTAAATACAGAAAATACATCTACATTTTCAGGTAGCTTCATATTCTCTTTCATCTGTTTAACTTCATCGCCATCACCTTCAAAAGTAGAAACAATAAGCATTGGTTTTCCAAGTATACTATTTAATTCTTCTCTATCATCATCGCTAATATCATTCTTTAATAAATAAACTTCTTCTTCCTCTACTTTAGGAAAATCTGTCTTTTGACTTTCACTTGCTGATGACTTATTTACTAAATCATAATTTTTTAAAAATTTATTAATCTCCTCCTGATTTAAAAATAATTGAATTCTTTCAAACTCAGTTTTTCTGATTGCTTCTGGTACAGAATCCTTAATCCCACCTTGCTGAATACCAACATTAACTATATCAGATGTATAATCTGGTAAAGATAAATCACACATTGCCTGAACAAATAGAAATGCTAATACTACTATAATTCCAAGCCATGATTTTTTTAGATACCTAAAAATCTTTAACATTTTTTACCTCCTTATTTTTATCTTAATTATATTATTTTATCTCAAATAATTTTATTGTCAATAAAAAAAGATGCATTAATTTAAATGCATCCATTACTCTATACACTTACTTTCATCCATCAATTTCTTTTCCCAATTAATTGACTCTAAATACAAATTTACAAGAATTCCTTCACTTATATTCAATTGTTTAGCAATATCTGAAATCTTCTGTTCATCAACAGCTTCATAAGCCTCTACTAATTGTAATATTAAGCTTATCTCATTTTTTTCTCCTAAAAGAGCATCTTTAAGCTCATCATCTATAGGTAATTCATCTACAATGAGATTCATATCCTTTTGCATATAAATATCTAAATTTGAAAATAATCCAACCATAAAGCACTGCGATTTCTTCTTAGGTGCTACCTTATCTGCTAAGAGCTCGCAAAATCTTGCACGAATAATAGTTGATGTTGTTACTTCTTGTTCATTACTACTTTGCATTTCACTCATTGTTATAACTGTAAGCCATTTATTTAATTCCTTTTTTCCAATCAACATAATTGCTTGTTTAATAGATGAAATTCTCTGAACAAATGAAAATGATGCCGAATTTAACAATCTCATTAATTTGTAACTTATTGCTACATCTGACTTAATAATAGCTTCAATTTCATTGATATCAAAATCATTATTCATAAGCTGACTCATAATATTAAAACATGTATTATTTCTAACCGGAACATCCTTTCCTGCCATCATAAGTGGTTTACTAAAATAAAACCCCTGAAAATATGAATAACCATCCCTTTGTGTTTCATCATATTCCTCTTTAGATTCAATTTTCTCAGCTAAAAGCTGTGCATCAGGATTTAATATTCTAATGCCCCGAACTAACTCAAATCTTTGTCTTTTAGTTGTTGCTCTAAAATCTATCTTATATATATCTATTAATTTTCCAAATTCCCAATATCTTGATTCACCTACAACATCATCTAAAGCTAAAACATATCCACTTTCCTTTAATTTTCTTAATGCTGTAAGAATCTCTTCAGTTGGCTCTACTGTTTCTAATATTTCTATAACAACCTTATCTTTAGGCAAGATAGTTGGAAATTCTTTTAGAATCAATCCATTAGTAAAATTAATAAAAGCAGTTTTTCCATTAGTCAACTCACTTAAGCCAATAGCCACACAATTAGATATAAGCTTCATAGTTGCTTTATCTTCATCAACTCCTGCTTCAAATTTATTTTCCTTTGAATTTCTATACAGTAATTCATAAGCTACAGATTTATAACTTGAATCATATATTGCCTGTCTAGCTAAAAAAATATCCATAATCCCACCTCCTCAATATAGTACTATTATATAATATTATTATACAATAAGACCATATTTTATTTCAAACTTTTCTTATTAATTATATATTTTCAATAACACAATTACACTTTTTTAAAGTTTCTTTGTAATTCTGCTGCTCAAACTTTAGATATACTAATGTACATTCAAAAGCACCTATCATTATAACACTAATTACAATAATTAACAATAAAATAATTTGTATGCTGCAAAACACTCCTGCAAGTGTTTCTAAAGATTTTATATAGTCAAATAAACCTAAACCTTGAGTATTTAAAAAATAACCATTAATAAATCTATACATAAAAAATATAGAAATTGCAGATATAACTCCGCCTATAAATATAGATAACTTAAATAATTTATTTGTACCTAAGTAAATTGCTTCCATTATATAAAAGCCAAAACAAGCTATCTTTATAAATTTACTATTTTCTCTTTTTAAAACATTATTTTCTTTATTCTCAACCTTTACTATTGACTCTACTAACCTTCCAAATACATCCTCTAATTTATCACCTATAATAGAAAATATTTGTGCTAATGCCTTGAATAAGAACATTAATAATCCTCCCAATGTAGCAATTAGTATTTCCATAATTGTTACAAGTAAAAATATCCCAATTATAAATATTCCAAGTGATATCCATCTATTATCAGTTTTTTCTAGTGCAAACGTTGATAGATAATTAACACATGCCACTACAACTGCTCCAAATGGAAGAATAAATAATTTTTCAATAAATGTTGATACTATATTTAATACGAAACTTATAATATTAACTATTATACAAACTATGGATATTAAATTAATGTATAAAATATTTGCAATTCTCTTCATACTTCCTCATTCCAAAAAATGCCAAAGAAAATTACTTTTCTTTGGCATCATATTATTTTTCAAAATCTTCTTCAGTTATGATATTATCTATTGGTGCCCCAGGTGCTACCATTGGAAATGCCTTTTTATCCATATCAATTATATAATCAATCAATACAGGCTCTTTACTTTCAAAAGCTTCTTTTAAAACTTTATCAAGTTCTTCCTTTTTAGTAACTCTATAACCTTTAGCTCCATGAGCTTCTGCAAGCTTAACAAAATCTGTTTTTCTATTCAAAGTAGTATGAGAATATCTCTTTTCATAGAATAAATCTTGCCACTGTCTTACCATTCCAAGTACACCATTATTAATTATTATCATTATTAATGGCAACTTATTAGATACTGCTGTTGCAATTTCATTATTATTCATTCCAAAGCTTCCATCACCAGCAATGTTTATTACTTGACAATCTGGATTACCAACTTGTGCTCCAATTGATGCACCAAGTCCAAATCCCATAGTTCCAAGTCCTCCAGATGTTACAAAAGATCTTGATTTCTTGAAATTAAAGTATTGAGCTGCCCACATTTGATGTTGACCAACCTCTGTAGAAATAATGATATTTCCCTTATCATTCATTTCATTTAATTTATCAAATAAGTATTTAGGTGTTAAAGCTTCTGATTCTTCCTTAGGTAAGTTAGCTTTCTTAATATTTTCAATTTTATCTAGCCACTCTTGATTTCTCTTAGTGTCTACTCTAGATAATAATTTTTCTACTATAATCTTAGCATCTCCTATTACACTTGCATCTACTTTTATATTCTTATTTATTTCTGCTGGATCTATATCTATATGAAGTACCTTTGCATTCTTTATATGATTTTGACTACTTATAACTCTATCTGAAAATCTTGCTCCGATTGCAATAAGTAAATCACATTTTGTTGCTGCAAGGTTAGATGCCTTTGTTCCATGCATTCCTATCATACCAGTATATAAAGGAAAGTCATTACTAATTGAATCCATAGCCATAAGTGATGTCGCTACAGGAGCTCCTATTTTATCAGCTAATTCTTTAACTTCCTTACAAGCTGAAGATATCTTAACTCCTCCTCCAGCATATATAAATGGCTTCTTGCTTTCATTTATAAGCTTAATAGCCTCTGCTAAGTCTGCTTCTTTTATTGTATTTTCCTTTGGAGTAACCTTCTTTGGAACATACTCTACATATTCTGCCTTATTAGCAGTTACGTCCTTAGGAATATCTATTAAAACAGGACCTGGTCTTCCATCCTGCGCTATAAAGAAAGCTTCTCTAATAGTCTCCTCAAGCTCCTCAACATTTTTTACAATGTAATTATGCTTTGTTATAGGCATTGTTATACCTTTTATATCAACCTCTTGGAAACTATCTTTTCCAAGCAATGCATTTGTAACATTTCCAGTTATAGCTACCATAGGAATAGAATCTATATATGCTGTAGCAATTCCAGTAACAAGATTTGTAGCTCCAGGACCAGATGTTGCTAAACAAACACCAACTTTTCCTGTAGATCTTGCATATCCATCAGCTGCATGAGCTGCTCCCTGTTCATGACAAGTCAAAACGTGTCTTAACTCATCTTGATGCATATACAATGCATCATAAATATTTAAAACAGCTCCTCCTGGATAACCAAATATGGTATCAACACCTTGATCTATTAATGATCTTACTAATATTTCAGCTCCAGTTAATAACATAATGATTTTACCCCTCCTTTATATTTCTTCTTTATTTAAATACTGCTCCAGTACTTGCTGAACTTACTAATTTAGCATATCTTGCTAAATATCCTTCAGTTACCTTTGGTGGTAATATTTTTAAGTTCTTTCTTCTTTCAGCTAATACTTCATCAGAAACTACTAATTCAAGCTTACCTGCATTTATATCTATTGAAATTATATCTCCTTCTTCAACTAAAGCAATGTTTCCACCTTCTGCTGCTTCTGGTGATACATGACCTATTGAAGCTCCCTTAGTTGCTCCACTAAATCTACCATCTGTAATAAGAGCAACTTCCTTATCAAGTCCCATACCAGCTATAGCTGATGTAGGAGAAAGCATTTCTCTCATACCAGGTCCACCCTTAGGTCCTTCGTATCTTATAATTACAACATCTCCAGGTTTAATCTTCTTACCCATTATAGCTTCAATTGCTTCTTCTTCAGAGTTAAATACTCTAGCTGGACCCTCATGCTTTAACATTTCAGGTGCAACAGCTGATCTCTTAACAACTGCTCCATCTACAGCTAAATTACCTCTTAATATTGCAATTCCACCATTTTCACTATATGGCTTATCTATTGGCATTACTATGCTATAATCCTTAACACTTTGACCTTTGATATTTTCTCCTTGTGTCTTACCTGTTGCAGTAATACAATCAAGATGTAATAAGTTCTTCTTGCTAAGTTCACTCATTACTCCACCAATTCCACCTGCATAATATAAATCAATTATATGAGTTTGTGAAGCTGGTGCTAAATGACAAAGGTTTGGTACTCTTGCAGATACTTCATTGATTATATCTAAGTTTATTGGAAGCTTAGCTTCATTAGCTATTGCTGTTAAATGAAGTACTGTATTAGAAGAACATCCAAGTGCCATTTCAACTGATAATGCATTCTCTATTGATTCATGAGTTACTATATCTCTTGGCTTAATATCCTTTTCTAATAAGTTCATTACTGCCATACCTGCATGCTTTGCAAGTCTTATTCTTTCAGAATAAACTGCTGGAATAGTTCCGTTTCCTGGTAATGCCATTCCTAAAGCTTCTGCTAAACAGTTCATTGAATTTGCAGTAAACATACCAGAACATGAACCACAAGTTGGACAAGCATTATCTTCTAATTCCTTTAATTCACCTGGTAACATTGTACCATTTTCATAAGCTCCAACACCTTCAAATACAGTAGTTAAAGAAACATCTGTATCTTTAAACTTACCTGGAAGCATTGGACCTCCACTTACTACTACTGCTGGAATGTTTAGTCTAAGTGCTGCCATTAACATTCCTGGAACTATCTTATCACAGTTTGGAATTAAAACTAAAGCATCTAAACCATGTGCCTTAACCATACATTCTATTGAATCTGCAATAAGTTCTCTTGTGATTAAAGAATATCTCATTCCTTCATGTCCCATTGCTATTCCATCACAAACTCCAATAGTAGGGAAGACAAGTGGTGTTCCACCTGCCATTGTTACTCCCTTTTTAACTCCTTCTACCATTTTATCTAAATTAACATGACCTGGTATAATATCATTTTGAGATGTTACTACACCGATTAAAGGTCTCTCTATTTCTTCTTCTGTAAGTCCTGCTGCTTTAAATAAAGATCTATGAGGTGCTCTACTTGGGCCTTTTTTTACTATATCACTTCTCATAGTTTTTTGCCTCCTTAATTATTTTAACTTTGCAAGAACTGCGTTAGTCATTTCTTCTGTACCAACTAACTTCATTCCTTCACTCATTATATCTCCAGTTCTGTATCCATCTTCTAATACAGCTAAAACTGCATCTTCTATAGCTTTTGCTTCTGTTTCTAAATTAAATGTATATCTTAACATCATTGCACCTGAAAGAATTGTTGCTAATGGGTTAGCAATTCCTTTTCCTGCTATATCAGGAGCACTTCCGTGGATTGGTTCATACATACCAAAGCTATTTTCACCAAGTGAAGCTGATGGAAGCATTCCAATTGAACCAGTTACCATACTAGCTTCATCTGATAAAATATCTCCAAACATATTTGAAGTGATTATAACGTCAAATTGTCTTGGGTCTCTAACCATTTGCATTGTAGCATTATCAATGTATAAGTGGTTAACTTCTACTTCTGGATAATCCTTATGAACTTCTTCAATTATTCTTCTCCATAATCTTGAACTTTCAAGTATGTTAGCTTTATCTACTGAAGTAACCTTCTTCTTGCTCTTCATAGCTGCTTCAAAACCAATCTTAGCTATTCTTCTAACTTCATTTTCATTGTACTTTTCAGTATCGTATGCTGCTGGTACTCCATTATCATCACATTGTCCTCTTTCACCAAAGTAGATACCACCAGTTAATTCTCTTACAACTTGAATGTTTATTCCATCACCGATTATGCTATCCTTTAATGGAGATGCATCTCTTAATGGTGCATATAATACTGCTGGTCTTAAGTTACAGTATAATCCTAATCCACCTCTTAGCCCTAATAAAGCTTGTTCTGGTCTTACCTTAGCTGTAGGATCGTCCCACTTAGGTCCTCCAACTGCTCCAAGTAATACAGCATCACTCTTCTTACAAGTTTCTAAAGTTTCTTCTGGTAATGGATTTCCAAACTTATCTATTGCACATCCACCTGCTAATACATATTCATAATCAAACTTGTGACCAAATTTGTCTCCTACTACATTTAATACCTTTATAGTTGCATCTACAACTTCTGGACCTATTCCATCACCTGGAATTACTGCTATTTTATAATTCATTTTAATTAACCTCCAATATTTATTAATTACTTATTTATATTACTTATTCTTTATATATCCAATTAATCCGTCACTATCAATAATTTTTTGCATGAATTCTGGGAATGCTTCTCCTTGGTAAGATTCATTCTTAGTTAAGTTCTTGATAGTTCCTGTTGAGAAGTCTACTTCTAATTTATCTCCTGCATCAATAGCTTTTACAGCTTCATCACATTCAAGTATTGGTAAACCTATATTTATAGCATTTCTATAGAAAATTCTTGCAAATGTTGAAGCTATAACACAGCTGATTCCTGATGCCTTTATAGCTATTGGAGCATGTTCTCTTGATGAACCACATCCAAAGTTTTTGTTTGCAACAATGATGTCTCCTTCTTGTACATTCTTAACAAAATCTGCATCTATATCTTCCATACAGTGTGCTGCTAATTCCTTATGAACTGATGTATTTAAGTATCTTGCTGGGATTATAACGTCTGTATCTACATTATCTCCATATTTAAAAACTTTTCCTGTTACTTTCATTATTATATTCCTCCTAAACTGTTTCTGGATCTGTTATTTTTCCTGTGATAGCTGATGCTGCTGCAACTGCTGGGCTTGCTAGGTAAACTTCTGAATCAACATGTCCCATTCTTCCTACGAAGTTTCTGTTAGTAGTTGAAACTGCTCTTTCACCTGCTGCTAATATTCCCATATGTCCACCAAGACATGGTCCACATGTTGGAGTTGAAACTATTGCTCCAGCTTCAATTAAATCTTTAACTATTCCTTCTTCTAGAGCTTGAAGATATATCTTTTGAGTACCTGGTATTACGATACATCTTATATTCTCATTAACCTTCTTACCCTTTAAAATATCTCTTGCAACTCTTAAATCTGACATTCTTCCGTTTGTACATGAACCGATAACTACTTGGTCGATAGCAACATCTCCAACGTTGTCTATAGTTCTTGTATTATCTGGTAAGTGTGGGAATGAAACTGTTGGTCTTAATGTGCTTAAGTCTATTTCATAAACTTCATCATATTCTGCATCTTCATCAGCTTCAAACTTTTTCCATTCTCTTTGAGCATGTTCTTTTAAATATTCTTCAGTCTTTTCGTCAACTGGGAATATTCCGTTCTTTCCACCTGCTTCGATAGCCATATTAGCCATTGTAAATCTATCATCCATTGAAAGATACTTTAATCCATCACCAACGAATTCCATTGACTTATATAATGCACCATCAACACCAATCATTCCGATTATATGTAAAATGATATCTTTACCACTAACCCATTTAGCTGGCTTTCCTTTTAATACAAACTTTAATGCTGAAGGTACTTTAAACCAACATTGACCAGTTGCCATACCAGCAGCCATATCTGTTGAACCAATACCTGTTGAGAAAGCACCTAATGCTCCGTATGTACAAGTATGAGAGTCAGCTCCTATTACAACATCACCTGCAACTGCAAGTCCTTTTTCTGGAATTATACAGTGTTCTATTCCCATTTGTCCAACTTCAAAGAAATTAACAATTCCCTTATCTTTAGCAAATTGTCTAATTTGCTTAACTTGTTCTGCTGCCTTTATATCCTTGTTTGGAGTAAAGTGATCTGGAACGATAGCTATTTGAGTCTTACTAAATACTTCATCTGTTCCAAACTTAGAAAATTCATTAACTGCAACTGGTGTAGTTATGTCATTTCCTAATACTAAATCTAATTTTGCCTCGATTAATTGTCCTGCTTTAACTGATTCTAATCCAGCATGTGCTGCTAAGATTTTTTGTGTCATGGTCATTCCCATTATTAAATCATCTCCTTAAAAATATGTCCTAATTTTTTTTTCTATATCTTTTATTAATTTATATTCTATAGAATCTACAAGGGCTATCCAACTAGCCTGAAGAATATCTCTTGATACTCCAACAGTACTCCAGTTTTCCACTCCATCAGTAGACTCTATCAATACTCTAACCTTTGCGCCAGTAGCACTTTCTGAGTCTAAAACTCTTACCTTATAATCTACAAGCCTTACATCTTGTAGTGCAGGATAAAATGAAACTAATGCCTTTTTAAGTGCCTTATCTAATGCATTTACAGGACCATCTCCTGTAGCGGCATTCATTTCTTCCTTTCCATCAACATTTACATTTATCATAACTGCTGAATTAAAGTTACCATTTTCAGATAACTGTTCAGATATTACCTTAAACTGATTTAATTTGAAGAAAGGTTTATATTTACCTATAATCTTTCTTATTATAAGCTCAACTGTACCTTCAGCCCCCTCGAATTGGTATCCTTCATATTCAAGTTCCTTAAGCCTTTCAGTAATCTTTTTAACCTCTTCACTGTCCTTAGATATATCAGGAAAAATCTTTTTAACCTCTGAATATATAGTACTCTTTCCACTCACTTCTGAAATTAAAAATCTTCTTCTATTTCCTACACTTTCAGGTTTAACATGCTCATAAGCCCTTGGAGCTTTACATACTGCATCAATATGCATTCCACCTTTATGAGCAAAAGATGAGTTTCCTATATAAGGCAAGTCATCTCTTAAAACTATATTAGATATTTCTGATACAACTCTTGCTGTATTATATAATCTTTCTAAATGTTCATCATCTATAATATCACAGTGCATCTTTAATTTTAATGTAGGAATAATAGCACTTAAATTTGCATTTCCACATCTTTCTCCCATTCCTATGAATGTACCTTGAATTTGGTTTGCACCACCTTGAACAGCACTTATCGAATTAGCTACTGCCATTCCCATATCATCATGACAGTGAATTCCTATGTTTCCCCCTAGTCCATCAAAAACAACTGAAGTAATCTCCTTAATTTCATTTGGAAGAGTTCCACCATTAGTATCACAAAGAACAACTGTATCAGCTCCTGCTTCCTTAGCAGCCCTTAATGTGCTTAATGCATATTCACTATCTTCCTTATAACCATCAAAAAAATGTTCTGCAT
This sequence comes from Clostridium sp., assembly GCA_022767515.1. Classification (GTDB taxonomy): domain Bacteria; phylum Bacillota; class Clostridia; order Clostridiales; family Clostridiaceae; genus Clostridium. The sequence goes on along the minus strand of JALENK010000003.1, from coordinate 42,100 downwards.
CAAACATAACCTTTTTACCTTGACTTACTAAGTAACTTATACTATCTTTTATCATTTCAAGATTTTCTTCTAGTGTAGTTTTTAATATATCTGTAACTTGAAAACTCCATGACTTACCAAAAACCACAACCACTTCTGTATTAGCCTCTAAAAGGTTTTGTAGATTTTTATCATCTTTAGCTTCTGTATTAGGTCTTCTAGTTGAACCAAAAGCGACTATTTTAGAATTCTCCAATTTAATATTGCTAACTTGTTTAAAAAATTCCATATCCTTGGGATTAGAACCTGGATTTCCAGCTTCTATATAGGTTACTCCCATTTTATCAAGACATTTTACTATTTTAAACTTATCTTGAAGTGAAAAAGAAATACCTTGTCCCTGGGAACCATCTCTTAAAGTCGAATCAAATATTGTTATTTTTTTCACTCTTGTCTTTCCCCCTTTCTAGCTAAAATTATTAATAAGAAGATTCATAACTATCTATAGTATTGTCTCCTCTTTCAAGAGCTGTAATTCCTGTTCTAACCAGCTCTTCTATTCCATAATCCTCCATTAATGTTATTAATGCAGATATTTTGTTTTGGTCTCCTGTAAGTTCAATTGTAAGTGTTTCAGGACTTAAATCAATTATCTTACATCTAAATATATTTACAATTTCATTTATGGCTGCTCTATTACTAGAATTAGCCTTTACTTTAATAAGAACAAGCTCTCTAATAACAGATCTATTGTTTTTAATATCAATTACTTTAATTACATCTTCAAGCTTATCTACTTGCTTTTTTACTTGTTCAAGAACATCATCATCACCATTTAATGTTATAGTCATTCTTGAAATTTCTTTATTTTCTGTTCTACCTACAGTCAAGCTATCAATGTTATATCCTCTTCTTGAAAACAATCCAGACACCCTACTTAATACTCCTGCTGAATTTTTAACAAGTACTGATAGTATATGTTTCCCTTCCATTAAATTTCCCTCCTCATTAACATACTATTATATATGAAAAAACTCACCACTTTATAATGATATACATTATAAGTAGTGAGTATAATTACTCTGCCTAATATAATATCACTAAGTTCCAACAAACTCTTGCATATAACGGGTGCACACCGGATGTCGCTTACTCACCATATAAAAATATAGTTTTCTGGACTCTGCTCAGGAGTGATAATTAAATAACCTAAAATATCGATTCACACCAACCATCGACTCTCTGAAATTTTACTTTTGTTAAATAACCTTCTCCATCTCAGCATTTACTGAATACTAAATAATATTAAATTTTCGATATGAGTTAATTTTACTCTCATATGCTAATATTGTCAATGTTTGATGTTCATTTTTTGTTAATTTTTTAATTCTAAACCATAACCATCTAATTTTGTACTACCTGTAAGCAATAATATACCATCAACAATCCCCCATACTATAGTAAAATATATCGCTATAAAATTAGTTAACGGACCTGCTATTAATGAAATAATAATCTGCATAAAACCTTTTGTAGTATTATGAAGATAAAAAGAATGTACCCCAATAGCACCAAATAAAATAGCAAAAATTGCAGCTACCTTTCTTGACCTTTGCTTTATAGGAATCTCATCATCAACATTTTCATCATAACCTCTATAATTATAATTTTTAACCTCATCAAAAGTAGCTCCACAACTTTGACAATAATTAGTTCCCTTTGTAAGCTCTTCACCACATTCAGAGCAATAATTCAATCCTGTTCCCTTAGGTGTATGACACTTTTTACATTCAGTCATATTGATATTTTTATATAATTTTCCACAATTTCTACAATACATTTTTTCCTCACTTATCTACATTTATCTAATATCATATCAGCTAAATTTTGTGCAATTTTATTAATCTCCTCTTGGTCCTCTCCTTCAAGCATAACTCTAACTAATGGCTCTGTTCCAGAAGGTCTTATTAACACTCTTCCTCTACCTTGCATTTGTTTTTCTATTCTTTCTATTTCAGCTTTTATTTCTTCATCTTCTAGATATATATTTTTCTTTTCATTAGGAACTTTGGCATTAACTAATACTTGTGGTAGCTCCTTCATAATTGAGCATAGCTTACTTAAAGATTTCTTTTCCTTTTGAATTATAGAAGCTACTTGAAGTGCTGTAACAAGTCCATCTCCAGTAGTATTATATTCTAAGAAAATTATATGACCAGACTGTTCTCCACCTAAAACATATTTACCCTTAATCATTTCTTCAAGGACATATCTATCTCCAACCTTAGTCTTTACAGCATTGATTCCAATATTCATAAATGCTATATCTAACCCTAAATTACTCATTACAGTAACAACAACTGTATCATCCTTTAACCTATTTATAGTTTTTAGGTGCTTTCCACATAATGCAAGTATCATATCTCCATTAATTAAATTACCCTTTTCATCAATAGCTAAACATCTATCTGCATCACCATCAAAAGCAAAACCTACATCACAACCTTTTTTCACTACATATTCCATAAGCTCTTCAGGATGTGTAGAACCACATTTCTCATTAATATTAGTTCCATCTGGGTTATCATTTATCACATAAACGTCAGCCCCTAAATCTCTAAATGTATCAACTGCTGCCTTATAGTTTGCACCATTTGCACAATCAAGAGCTATCTTTAATCCATCAAAGTTTACTGCAACAGTATTCTTTGCAAAATCCTTATAATCATCTAATGCCCCTACTTCAATACGTCTCTTACCTACATCAGTTCCTGTTGGACTAGGTACTCCTTCAAATCCACTTTCTATTACCCTTTGAATTTCATCTTCTAAATCATCTGGCAATTTATATCCTCTATTATCAAAAAACTTTATTCCATTATACTCTACAGGATTATGAGATGCTGATATCATTATTCCTGCATCTGCATTATACTTTCTTGTCAAATGAGCCACAGCTGGCGTTGGAATTACACCTAAAATTATGGCTTCTCCACCAACTGATAAAATACCAGCTACCAAAGCTGACTCAAGCATATCTCCAGATATTCTTGTATCCTTTCCTACTAATATTTTAGGCTTATGTTCCCCTTCAGTCAGTACAAATGCCCCTGCTCTCCCAAGCTTATAAGCAAGCTCTGCTGTTAATTCTTTATTTGCAATACCTCTAACTCCATCTGTTCCAAACATTCTACTCATTAAGTTTATACCTCACTTTATATTATTTACTAGTTTTCTTAAGTTTTTCTAATACATTAGTATATCCACCACTACCATGATTTAAACATTTATTTACTCTACTAATAGTAGCAGTACTTGCTCCAGTTTCTTCTGCTATCGCAATATAAGTATTTTTTTCATTTAATAGCTTTGCCACATGCAACCTTTGAGCTAATGCATTAATTTCATTAATAGTTGCCACATCTTCAAAAAAATCATAGCACTCGTCAATATTTTCAAGTTCCAATATTGCTTTAAAAAACAAATCCATCTCTTCACTTTTTAATTTAGAATCTTTTTCTGCCACCAAATCTCACCTCTTTGGATATATATACTTATTATACTCAATCATCTTATAATCTACAACTAAATACTACTTTTCATCATCATCTTCTTCTAATACATTAGCCATATCTCTATATAACTTATCTGTAGGCACTAACCATATATCTCCAATTCCTCTATATACATTTATTAAGCCTTCTTCTTTTTCATCAGCAAGAGCTGAATTTTCTTTAGAATGATTAATTCCAAAACTTCTTAATATAACAATATTTCCATTTGTCTTTAAAGTTTCATTATATAACTTGCATCTAAAAACTTCATTTTCAGGTACTGGAAGCTCTAATACAACTATTCCACTACCAGTAAGCTTTACTTCTTCTAAATTATTTTGACTAAACTCCTCTACAAATATGCTTTCTTCGCAGGCACATACAACAGATTTATCTATGATTATCTCCTCATCTTCTAATTCTAAAAATGTAAAAAATCCATAGGATGGCTTTAAAAATATTTCTCCACTACCAAAATATGCTGGCCAATCACTTCTATTTCCCTCTAACATGCCTAAACCTTTATTCTTGCCTTTTCTAAGAATTTCACCTTTCAAATAGCTTGTGACTCCTGATTTTAATCTTATTCCACTCTCTTCTAATATTATCCTTACTTGCCTTACCCTAACCCCTAATTTATTAAAATAATATATATTTTTTGCTATCTCTCCACTTTTTATTCCATTAAGTTCATCAAATTCTAATTCTTGAAAAATACTATCATTAGCTATCTCTGAGACCTTTGTCATTCTACTATTAAATTCCATATTAACCTTCATTACATATATCACCTCATATGTAATATTATACACATAAAAAAAGGTATATAAAGTACTTCCGTACCTTATATACCCTTAAAATTTTCTTAATATTCTTTTGCTTCTTCTTCTTTATCTAATACTCTTATAGCTCCTTGAGCTAGTGCTAGTAATTCATCTTCTCCTCCATAAATTTGGAAGTCAGCTATCCAACCTACTCTTGCCTTTATTGCATCATCAACAACTGGAGAATATGCAATACCACCTGTTAAGATAATCTTATCAACCTTTCCTTCAAGAACAGTTGCCATAGCACCAATATCTTTAGATACTTGATATATAAATGCATCAAATATCATTTTAGCCTTTTCATCGCCTTCTTCCATAAGCTTTAATACATCTCTCATATCATTTGTATTTAAGTATGCATTAAGACCACCATTACCTACTAATTTCTTATACACTTCTTTTTCAGTATATTTTCCGCTGAAGCACATTTTAACTAAATCTCCTGCTGGTACTCCTCCAGCTCTTTCTGGTGAAAATGCCCCATCTCCATCTAATGCATTATTTACATCTATAACCTTACCATTCTTATGAGCACCAACTGATACTCCTCCACCCATATGAACAACTATAAGATTTAGATTTTCGTATCCCTTTCCACTTTCTTTTCCATATCTTTTAGCAACAGCCTTTTGATTTAAAGCGTGGAATACACTTTTTCTTGGAATTTCAGGAACACCTGAGAATCTTGCAACGTCAGCTAATTCATCAACAACAACTGGGTCAACTATGAATGAAGGAACTCCTAATTCATCACCAATTTCTCTAGCTAATATTCCACCAAGGTTTGAAGCATGTTGTCCTTGAACTCCATTTTTTAAATCTTCAACAAGCTTGTCTGATACTGCATATGTTCCACCCGGAATTGGCTTAAGCATTCCACCTCTACCAACAACTACATCTAATGTTTTTATATCGAAGTTCTTTTCCTTTAACACATTTAGTATTACTTCTTTTCTGAATTCTCTTTGTTCATATATTGAAGCATACTTAGCTATTTCTTCTGTTGAATGTCTTAAAGTTTCTTCTATTAATTCCTTTTCATTTTCATAAACTCCAATTTTTGTTGAAGTTGACCCTGGATTAATTATTAATATTTTATACGCCATCTTTGTCTTCCTCCACTAATATATTATTTTATTGTTTCTGCTACCATAGCTGCAAGTGCTATAGAGTTAACCTTAGTTTCAAAGCTATCTGCTCTTGAAGTTAAGATAACTGGTGCTGAAGTCCCAACTAATAAACCACCATTCTTACACCTAGAAGTATATGTTAATGTCTTATACATAACATTACCTGTCTCAATGTTTGGTAAAAGAATGATATCTGCCTTACCTGCTACTTCGCTATTTTTTAATCCCTTATGCTTAGCTGCTTCCTCTGATAATGCTATGTCAAGTGAAAGTGGACCATCAACAATACATCCCTTTATTTGTCCTCTATTGTTCATTTGTGATAATATTGCCGCATCTACTGTAGCAGGCATATTAGGGTTAACTACTTCTACTGCACAAACTGGTGCAACCTTAGGACAATCAATTCCACATGCATGTGCAACTTGAACCGAATTATTAATTATTTGAACTTTATCCTTTAATTCTGGATATGTATTGAAAGCAACATCAGTTAAAAATACTAATCTATCTATTCCCTCTATATCAAATACTGCTACGTGAGACATAACCTTTCCTGTTCTTAATCCCACTTCCTTATTTAATACACTTCTTAAGAATGTAGCAGTATCAACTAATCCTTTCATTAGCATGTCTGCTTTTCTGTCATGAACTAATTCAACAGCCTTTATAGCAGCTTTCTTAGCATCTGGCTCATTAACTATTTCATATTGAGATAAATCCATTCCAATCGATTTAGCTATTTCCTTTATTTGTGCTTCATCACCAACTAAAATAGCATCTGCAATTCCTCTTTCTTTTGCTTCTCTTACTGCTTCTAAAACTGGTTCATCTTGAGCTACAGAAACTGCAACTTTCTTTCTTCTACATTCTCTTACTTTTGATAATAACTCATCAAAACTTTTACTCATTAATTGTCACCTCTTATTTAATTACTAAATTCTGTATCTGTCAAAAATATAACAATCATCAACAATACTTAATAATATCATTGTAACAAAAAAAATACTTATAATGGTAATTTTCAGAATATTCTTATTTATTCAAAATAAAATTCACTTATGACCTTTTCTGCCACTTTCATTCCATCCACTGCAGCAGAAATAATTCCTCCAGCAAATCCAGCACCTTCACCTGATGGATATACCCCTATTACACTAATACTTTGAAGCTTTTCATCTCTTATAAGCTTTACAGGAGCTGATGTTCTAGTTTCTATACCGGTTAATATAGCATCATCCATAGCATATCCCTTTATTTTTCTATCAAAATTTATTATACCTTCTTTTATTCCTTCAGCCACATATGATGGTAATGTATCTTTTAATTCCCTTAATTCATATCCTGGTCTATATGTTGGATTTACTTCTCCTATTTTAGTACTAGCCTTATCCTTTAAAAAATCTCCAACTAGCTGTACTGGTGCAATATAATTTCCTCCACCTAGCTTATATGCAAGAGCCTCATAATGTCTTTGAAACTCCATTCCTGAAAGAGGCGATTTTCCTTTAAAGTCTTTAGGAGATACTGTTACTACCAATGCTGAATTTGCATTTTCTAAATTTCTTGCATGATAACTCATACCATTTGATACTAATCTATTCTCTTCTGATGCCGCTGCTACAACCTCACCGCCAGGACACATACAAAACGAATATATTCCTCTATTTAATTTTTCACTTTGATATGTAAGTCTATAATCTGCGGCTCTTAATCTTGGATGATTAGCAAACTTACCATATTGAGATTCATTGATTAACTGCTGAGGATGCTCTATTCTAAGTCCAATAGCAAAAGGCTTAGCTTCCATAGATATTCCTTCTCTATATAGCATTTCATAAGTATCTCTAGAACTATGTCCTATAGCTAAAATTAAAACCTCACAACTAATTTCAACACCATTAACAATAATACTAGTTAATTTTCCATCTTTACTATTAATCTTTTCTAACCTTGAATTAAATTTTACTGTTCCTCCTAACTCTATAATCTGCTCTCTAATCCCTTTTACTACTTTTTTTAATATATCAGTTCCTACATGAGGCTTTCCTATATAAGCAATTTCCTCAGGTGCACCACACTTAATTAATTCCTCAATTACATAACTGCATCTAGAATCTTTTATTCTTGTTGTAAGCTTCCCATCTGAAAAAGCACCAGCTCCACCTTCTCCAAACTGAACATTAGAATTAAGATTTAATTTAGATTCTCCATTCCAAAAGCTTTGAACCGTTTTAGTTCTTAAGTCAACATCCTCGCCTCTTTCAAATACTAAAGGCTTATAACCTTGCTTTGCAAGAAGCAAAGCAGCAAAAAGTCCAGCAGGTCCAAGACCGATTACTACCGGTCTTGAATTTAATCTTTTATTTCCAGGTACTAACTCTTCTATCTTTTTATCCTCTTCATATCTTATGTCTTTATCATGTAACCTATTTAATAATTTTTTTTCACCTGGAATCTTTACCTCAACACAATAATTAAATCTGATGTTATCTTTTTTTCTAGCATCTACACTTTCCTTTAAAACTTTTATTGAGTCTTCTCTAATTTCAGAAATATTAAGCTTTTTAGATATCTTTTTTAATAAAATATCATTTCCATCATCTAACCCTAAACTTATATTATTTATTATAATAGCCATTTCATCCATCCTTATTTTTTTAATTTAGATATTACATTTATCTTGCCATTTTGATTAATTATAGTCACTGTGATATTATTTTTTAATTTAGCACTCCACTCTATTTCAAAGCTACCTTCTGATTCTATATTTTTAAGCGAAGCTTCTACTAAAATATCTTCACTCTTAACTGCCTCTATATCTTCATCCTTTCCTGAAATTGTAATATCTACAGTTTCAGGAAGCTCATATTCATATAAATCTGATTTATCTATATAGTTTATAGGAACATTATTAATAATTTTATTTTTTAATGAAACTTCCTCAATTGTAAAAGTTACATTTATATCTTTTATATCTTTTTCTATTTTTATATCATTCGGTATAACAAGTTTTACATTTACTGTTGTAGACTTATTTATTAAGCTTAAATCAATATTTTCTGTATCTATTGACTGTATGGCATTTATTATATCATTATTACCTAAAATACTTAAATTATTCACTGATAAAATTGTATCCTTAATAATTAAGCCTTTAGGAAGCTGTCCTATCGTTTTAATTTTTATTGGAACAACCTTTTCTGAAGATACTTCAACTGACATTTCTCCTTCTTCTTCACTTAATTTAATCCACTTTACTTCTTTATTATTTTTATCTAACGCCATTAGCTTATATTTATTAGAAAAACTCTTATTTATATCATTTTCTTCTCCTATAAGCACCACCTTATCAACTTCATTGACATCATCCTCTGCTCCTGAAATAGTTACCGACTTTGGAGAAATATCAATTGCTTTTTCAAAATATCCTTTCTCATAATTTAAATTAACCATAGATGTAACTTTCATTTCTTTTGTCTTTAATTTTTTTATCTTTAATTTTAATTGTAAAGAATTATTGTTCTTTATAGTTACTCCATCAGGATAACTTATAAATTCAATAGGAATATTATTAGTACCTACTTTCAAAGCATATTCATCTAAATTTACTTGCACATTAAAATCCTCTGCATTTATTGAATATATTTGATTCGCTGGTGCCTCAACCTTTATATCTACTGTAAGTTTTTGATTAGGTTCTAATATTAATCCCTTTTGTTCTAAATAGTCAATATTTAATATATTAACTTCTACATTAGTTATAGTTCTTATCTTACTAGGATTTTCAACATTAGTAATGTAAAGCCACAAGGAAAAAGATAATAATATGCATACAATCATAGCTATTTTTTTATTTTTTCCTTCGCCCATATCTTCACCCTCTTTCTTGCAGTGTCAACATTCTTATTTTTTTTATTTATCATCAACTTCAATATAATACTTTTTAATTTATCCTTATCATAATTTCTAGTTAATTTTCCATTATAAGCGAGTGAGATTACACCTGTTTCCTCTGAAACTATTATTATTAAAGCATCTGAATTTTCAGAAATACCAAGACCTGCTCTATGTCTTGTTCCCAATTTCTTATTTATTCTATTATTTGATGTAAGTGGAAGAACGCATCCTGATGCATGTATTCTTCCCTTTTTTATAATTGTTGCCCCATCATGAAGTGGGGTATTTACTACAAATATATTTTCAAGAAGTGCTGAACTTACCTTTGCATCAATAATTGTTCCAGAAGTAACAATTTCTCCAAGGCCTGTGCTTTGCTCTATAACAATTAATGCTCCTGTCTTAGTTTTAGATAAATTTTCTACTGCTACTACAATTTCATCTAGTGTTTCTTCCTCTTCTTTTATTTCGTGGTGTCTCTCATCAAAAGCTGACCTTCCTAAATGCTCTAATGCTCTTCTAATTTCAGGCTGAAATATAATAACAAAAGATAGTACTCCTATTGTTAATGTTTTATTTAATATAAAATATAGCATATCTAAATTTAAGATATAGCTTATTGGAATTAATAAAAATACTAATACAACTCCCTTGATTAACTGCTCTGCTCTAGTCTCCTTTATTAGCTTATATGCTTTATAAAATATATATGAAACTACCAATATATCTAATATTGACCAAATGGATATATTCTTTATCGAACTAATTATTGTTGATATTATACCCTCCATAATTTCACCTCACTTATTAATTATTATTGTTGATTATATTATAACACTTTTTTGATGTATAACTCTTTTAAATTTGGATATACTATTTTAGACACCAAAAGGAGGTTATTTATGAAAAAATTTTTAATAAGAATATGCCTATTCTTATTGTATCTCTCGTGTATTTATCCAACAAACACTATAAATGCTAAAGAAATTAACAAAACTCAAAATCAAAGCGAAGAAGATACAGTAAGTGTATTTTCAACTGATAATCAAATACTATATTTAACTCAATCTGACATCAATCTTTTAGCAAAGTTAGTTTATGCTGAAAGCCGAGGTGAACCTTTTGAAGGAAAAGTTGCTGTTGCCTCAGTAGTATTAAATAGAGTAATTGATTCTAGTTTCCCTAATACAGTATCAGAAGTAATATTTCAAAAAAATGCTTTTTCCTGTGTAGTTAATGGAAGTATAAAAGCTCATCCTGATTCTTCTTGTTATGATGCTGTAAAAGAAGCTATTCGTGGCAAAGACCCTACAAATGAAGCACTATTTTTTTATAACCCTAAAATTTCAACATCCTCATGGATGATTAATATACAAAAGAATAACATCAAACATATAGGTAATCATATCTTTTTTAGATGTTAATAAAAAAATTCAGAAGGAATTATTCCCCTTCTGAATTTTTTATACTCCAAACATTAATTTACCTTTAGCAAACACCTTTTTTATTTCTAAATTATTCCTATCTACTAAAACAAAATCCGCATCTCTATCTTTTTCTATAACTCCTTTATTATTAAATCCATATAATTTACTAACATTTTTAGTTATAACACTTATGGCAGTTTCAATAGGAATTCCATAATCTAATATACTTGTTTTTATTTGCTCATATAATGTTTCCACACTACATACCTCAAAGCTTTTAATATTTCCATACTCATCAAATATAGGTATACTACCATTTCCATCTGAAGAAAATGTAACTCTTTCAAGTGGTAAACCCTCATCAAATAATAGTTTTAAGGCTTTACTAGCTGTTAGCTCATCATTTTCAATATCACTTGAACTTGTAGTTAAATCAATATATCCACCTTTTCTTAAATATTCCATTCCCTCTCTGAATAATCTCATATTTCGATTTATATGTGTTGGCAAAATCTGAGTGAATGGAATCTCTGTATTTTCAATCATTCTATTGATTTTTTCTAATCCACGCTTTCCATCTCCAACATGAACATTAACTATACCAGATTTACCTGATAATAATCCTCCCACTCTTGACTTAGCTACTGTACTTATAAATTCTTGATAAGTAGGTTGAGAACTTCTATTATCTGATATAGCAATTTCTCCAACTCCTATTATTTTATCAATTAGCATCAAATCTTCTTTTATGCTATTTGTAACAGTTTTTATTGGAATTTCGTATGCACCCGTATAACAAAAAGCAGATAGCCCTTCCTCTTCTAGTGCCTTAGTTTTTGCGATTAATTCATGTGTACTTCTACAAACATTATCTGTTCCAAGACAACCAACAACAGTGGTAATGCCTGACCTAACAAGCTTTTCAGATGTTATCTCTAAAACTCTACTTCTAAAGCCAGCTTCACCACCACCACCTATAATATGTACATGATTATCAATAAATCCCGGAAACATAAGCAAGTTCTCTGCATTAATAATATTAATGTCTTCTATATTAGTATCTAATTTAACACCTTCATATACTCCTTGAAATTTTTCTCCTGAAACAACAATGTCTTTTCTTCCAATATACTTAGGTGTATAAAGTTCAACGCCTTGTATTATCGATATCACTATATATCACTCCACAATATTAGTATTTAGTAAAGCATAGACCTCTCCATTGTTATACATTGATTTAGAATACTTATCTGTTATAAGCTGAGCATATGAAATACTTTTATCAATATCCACATTTTTATATATTAACATTAATGAATATGCTACTCCAGGTGCATATGCCTCACTTGGATAATCCTTTAAATACATATCATAATACTTTATAGTCTCGTCAATCTGTCCTAAGGACTCATTACTTAACCCCATATAAAATAATGCATAAGAATAATAAAAATTATCTTTATCATAATTAAGTATTTTAGAAAAATACTTAATTCCTTCATTATATTGTTTGTTATCATACTTATATACACCTTCATTATAAAGATTAGCTATTCCTTCTGAATTCAATAATTGTTTTGCATTATAACATATTGTTTTTTCCTTTGCTTCAAGCTTAAGGTCCTTTATAGAAATAATACTATCAATCAATGCCATATAATCCTTATTATTCATTTGTTCTTGGATATCTTCTATGTTTACCTTAATATTATTTTGTCCTTCTTCTTTATTTTCATTCACTTTTTGTTCTTTATTTTCTTTTTTTTGCTCATCAGCTTTATTTTCTTTTACTTGTTGTTCTACTTCTTTATTTTGAGCCTCAAAATTTTGCTCAGCTACCACCTTTGACTCTTCTTTATCTGAATTTAAAAAATATTTATAAGCAAAGAAACCGGATATTCCAATTGCTATTATAAGTAAAGTCAGTATCCAAAACTTAGAATGATTAGTATTATTAAATAGTACTAATTTAATTCCAGCAAACTCCTCTATATTTTTTGCCACCTTAATCGAAAATTGATTATTTCTATCAATTTCTAATGCTTTTGTTATATGTATGCTTGCTAAATCATAATTACCTTTTTTTAAATAGCATGCTGCAATAAGTGTATTGACCTTAATACTATTAAAATCACTTTCTAGGCAAACATTAAGATTATTTATTGCTTCATCTATATGAAGATCTCTAATTAATTTTTCCGCATTTTTATATAATATAAGTCTTTTCTCATCTTCCTTAGAATCCTTAATATAGTTTTTTGCAGTTGTATCATCATTAAAATCTGAATTTATCTTCCATGCAGTTACTGCTCCATTTAAATCACCCTTCAAATATAAAAGTAACCCTTTTAAATTAAGTATTGCAGAATTTTTCATATCCTCTGCTATACCCTCTTCACACTTCTCCAAAGCCTTATCTATATATCCCTTTTCATATAAACTAGTAGCTTCTATATATAATTTATTCTTTTTTTTCATATATACAGTAACTGCTCCCTTCTCTCAAAAAATGCATAATACTATATTCTTATTTTATCATATTTAGCAAAAAAAGTACTATACTTTAGGGTTATCAACATATATCTTTTATGTTATAATGTATTAAATTATTGTACTATGAAAGGAGAATCATATGAATAATTATATATTTTTTGTAGATTCAGCTTGCGATCTTCCTGCTGACATTATAAAAAAATATAATATAGAACTATTAGGTTTAAAATGTCACTTCAAAGATAAAGAGTATATTGAGGACCTTAATATGACCTTAACATACAATGAATTTTATACTGGTATACGTAATGGAGAAATCCCAACCACATCACAGATAAATGCATATACTTTTTATGAAAAATTTGAAGAGTATGTAAAAAAGGATATACCTATTATTTATCCTGCATTTTCATCAGCTTTAAGTGGTACTATTAATAGTGCTGAAATTGCTAAAAATCAAATTTTAGAGAATTATCCAAATGCTGATATTACTATCATTGATACCAAATGTGCTTCTTTAGGCTATGGTTTACTTATGATAAAGGCTTGTGAATACAAAAATAATGGTGCTACTAAAGAAGAGGTTATATCTTATATAAATCAAACTGCACCTAAAATCAATCATACTGTATTATTAGATGATTTAAACTATTTAAAACGTGGAGGACGTTTATCAGGAACAGCAGCTGCTCTTGGGAGTATTCTACAATTAAAACCTTTAGTTAAAGTAAATGAACAAGGTCAATTAATTAACTACTCAAAAGTAAAGGGAAGAAAAAAAGGTATCTCTACACTATTTAATGCACTTGAAAATAGCAAAATAGACATAAATTCTCAAAAAATGGTTGCTATTTCTCACTCTGACTGTTTAGAAGATGCTGAAAAACTTGCATCAATGATACGTGAAAAGTATAATGTTGAAGTTTTAATAAATTATATAGGCTGTGTTATAGGATCACACACTGGTGTTGGCACAGTAGCTTTATTCTTTCTTGATGATGAAAGATAAACAATTTAAAGGGACTGCTAAATTAGCAGTCCCTTGTTTTAGGTAACTTGATATATATTTTAAACATATCACCCTCTGTTTCTATATTAACCTCTCCTCTATGAAGCTCTATTATACTTTTAGTTATTGCAAGTCCTAATCCAGAACCCTCTATATTAGAGTTTCTAGAGGCATCTCCTCTTACAAATCTTTGAAAGATATTATTGTTGTTAAACATCATTTTATAACTAGCTATATTTTTAACTGATACTATTACACATTCCTCGTCTTCTTGAATTTCAACATATACTCTAGTATTATCCATACTGTATTTAATAGCATTAATTATAATATTTTCTACAACTCTAGACATCAGTTTACCATCAAGTAACATATTTATCTCTTCACTAGTACTTTCAATTACAAAGTTAAGCTTTCTATCTTCATACATATAGGAATATTCTCCAATTACCTGATGTATTAATGAGATAATATCTATCTCTTGTTTATCTAAAGTAATTTTTCCACTATTAAGCTTTGACATTTCAAATAAATCATCAATAAGAAGTTTTAGTTTCTTAGACTTTTGGTCTAATATTTTTAAATATTCGCTTCGTTCTTCTTGACTTAAAGTTTTATTTTGTAGAATATTAACATAATTAATTATTGAAGTTAATGGTGTTCTCAAATCGTGTGAAACATTAGTAATAAGTTCTGTCTTATATTTCTCATTTTGCATCTTCTCTTCAATTGCTATTTCATATCCATCTTTAATTTTTTCTATATTACTAACAAGCTCTCTTATTTCTCGGCTACCTTCCCTTGTAAGCTCAACACTAACATTACCATCATTTATTTCTTTCAAATTATCATTAACACAATTAACATCAACAATTTTTTTAGTTAAAAATAAAATACATAATATCGGCATAGATAATATCAGTAGTAATGACTTAAATGGATAACGTGAAAAAAATTTAACTAATAAATTATTGTCATATGTTGTTCCAGCTAAAAAATACAAATATATAAGCATACTTATTAATGTAATTACAAACATAAGTATTAAAATAATTCTACTACCTGAATATTTAAATCCATTTTTAAAAATATAAACTACTGTCTTAATAAAATTACCTTTTATATTAAGCTTTCCCTTTGAATATATAATAGCCACAATAATTCTTATTATTAAAATTACACCCACTAATATTAAAAAATAATAAATATATGCTTCAGTATAATCGAAAGACTTTACATAATAATCTACATTCTGATAATAATATTCTTCATATTCACCCAAATTGACGTTAGTATATTTTTCTGACAAGTAACTTTCCTCTATAGGATTAAAATTCTGACTTTTATCATAATGTACATCTATCTTTTTTTGACCTAATTTATCTGATATATAATTATCTATATTAAGAATTTTATTATAATCCTTAGCTAAATTATAATATTGTAAATCATTTGTTATTATATTTTTTGTTTTTTTATTTTTTAAAATATAATAAAACTCTTCATTATTATAGTAATCAATTTGTAAATACATTATTCGTGCAAGATTATTATTTGCATTATCTTTAAGCGATTCTTGACCTATATCTAAATTATTTTGTGAAATATTATCTACTATGTTTAAATATGCATCGGATACTTTTTCTTGAAATTTATCCTTGAATATAGCTTGTGGATTAGAATCTATATATAGTCTTTTTAGTATTACTGAATTTGATATATTTTCTATTCCACCTTTAATATCATTAAACACTATAACCCCTATTACTAATAAAATAACTATTTCTATTAGCCATATATTAGTTATGAATGTTTTAATCCTATTTTTCAATTTTATATCCAATTCCCCATACCACCTTTATATATTCAGGCTCCTTAGTATTAATTTCTATTTTCTCTCTAATCCTTCTAATATGGACTGTTACTGTATTCTCACTTTTATAAAAAGGCTCTTCCCACACATTCTCATATATTTCCTTAATAGAAAGTATTTTTCCTAAGTTAGAAACTAGTAATAATAATATTTTATACTCGGTTGCAGTAACCTTAACTTCTTCGCCTCTTATAATTATTTTTTTAGCTTCAGTATCTATTTCTAAGTCCCTCACCTTTAAAATGCTCTTACTTTCAATATTTAAAGGCTTATCGTATCTTCTGAGCTGCGATTTAACTCTAGCTACCAATTCTAAGTTATTAAATGGTTTTGTTATATAATCATCAGCTCCAACATTTAAACCTAGTATCTTATCTGAATCTTCTCCCTTAGCGGAAAGCATTATTATTGGTATATTTTTGCTTTCTCTTATTTTAAGGCATGTCTTTATTCCATCTAATTTAGGCATCATTATATCTAAAATAATTACATGAATTATAGTACTTTCTAATATATCTAAGGCTTGTAATCCATCCTCTGCCTGAATTACATTGAGTTCTTCTCCTCTTAAATATATACCAATGGCATCTCTTATTTCTTTTTCATCATCAACAACAAGAATATTATACATATTTTTCCTCCAAATTATTTTATACTATAATACTTATTAAACCATAAAAAATAATTAATTTTATTACTTTTAAATTAATTATTTTATTAATAAACAAGCTTTTTGAATTCTTTAGAGTTTTTTACATTATTAAAATCTTCTTCTTCTTTAATTATTTTTTTTACATCAGCTTCATTACCTTCTTTTTTAGCTAATTCTAAAGCTTTAGTTAAATACTTTACTGTATTATTAACATCACCTTTTCTTCCATAAATCGAAGCTTTGCCATAATATGACCATAAATATTCTTCTTGCTCTAATGCTTTATCATACCATTTAAGAGCTTCATCATATTTAGCATACAATTCATATGCTAATGCCTTATTAAAAATAGCATATCCATAATCACTCTTTATTTCAAGTGCCTTATTAATATCCTTAATTCCTTCTTCAAAATTACCATTATAAGCCTTTGCTATACCTCTTATGCTAAAAGCTTTATAATTATTATGATTTTTTTCTATCAATTTATCTGCTTTTGATATAGTCAATTGATAGTTACCAGAATAGAAAGTATCAAAGGCTTCCTGATATCCTTTTTCATCTGCCTCTGTCAAATCAAATTCATTAGTTTCTTCTTTCTTTGATTCTAATTTATCTTGTTTAATTGGTGATTCTATTGTTATATTTTCCTGTTTTTCAACATTTACCTCTTGACCACTATTTTTTTTATTATCAAGTGCTATTACTATTAACAAAGCTATTGAAATAATAACTAATATTATTAATATTATATTTTTAGTTTTTTGATTTCCTGGAAGTTTTATTCTAAACATTTTTTTCTTCTTTCATCTTTAAATATTCTGCCTTACCAGTTTCATAAAGATTGTTTCCATTGCTATCAATAATAACAACAAGTGGCATATCCTTAACCTCTATTTTTCTAATAGCCTCTGCACCTAAATCTTCATAAGCTATTATTTCTGACTTTATAATGCTTTTCCCAATAAGTGCAGCAGCACCACCAATAGCTCCAAAATATACACATCTGTTTCTAACTATTGCATCTATTACCTCTTGATTTCTTGCACCTTTTCCAATCATTCCTTTTAATCCCAAATCCAATAATCTAGGTGCATATGGATCCATTCTATAACTAGTTGTTGGACCAGCAGAACCTATAACTTGACCTGGCTTAGCTGGACTAGGTCCTACATAATAAATAACTTCATTCTTTATATTCAAAGGTAGCTGTTCATTTTTATCTAATAAATCAATCAATCTTTTATGTGCTGCATCTCTTCCTGTATATAAAACTCCTGATAACAATACTGTATCACCAGCTTTAAGATTTTTTATTTTGTCTTCTGTTAATGGTGTATTAATTTTTATTTCCATTTATAACCCCCCCTATAAAACAATATCCTTATGACGTGTAGCATGACAGTTAATATTTACAGCAACAGGAAGTCCTGCAATATGAGTTGGATATGTTTCTATATTTAATCCAAGTGCTGTTGTCTTTCCACCAAATCCTTGTGGACCTATTCCAAGTTCATTTATCTTTTCAAGTAATTCTTCTTCTAAATTTTTATAAAATTCTTGAGAATTTCTAATATTTATAGGTCTTAATAATGCTTTTTTAGCTAAATAGGCTGCTTTATCAAATGTTCCACCAATTCCAACTCCAACAACCATAGGAGGACATGGATTTGGTCCTGCCAATCTAACAGTTTCAATTATAAATTTCTTAACTCCTTCTAATCCATCTGCTGGCTTAAGCATACCTATTCTACTCATATTTTCAGAACCAAATCCCTTTGGTGCTACTGTTATTTTAACTTTATCACCCTCTACAATATCATAATAGATTATAGCTGGTGTATTATCTTTTGTATTTACTCTATCAATAGGGTCTTTAACAACTGATTTTCTTAGATATCCTTCTTCATATCCTCTTCTGACCCCTTCATTTACAGCATCTTCTAATAATCCACCAGTTATGTGTACATCTTGACCTATCTCTAAAAATACACATGCCATTCCTGTATCCTGACACATTGGCATTTGTTCCTTTGCTGCTATTTCATCATTTAATATTATCTTATCTAATACATCTTCTGCTATCTTATATGGTTCTTCTTCCTTACATTTACATAATGCTTCTTTAATATCATTACCAACATAATAATTAGCCTCAATGCACAGTTTTTTAATAGCCTCTTCTATTTCTTTTACATTTATTTCTCTCAAATTAAAACACCTCCACGATTATAATATAAGTTTATTGTTTTTTGATTATTTTTACAATAAGAAAATTAAAATTATACTATAATCATAGATGGATAATTTATTTTTTCATATATTCATTAATTCCTTGTACTATCCCATATACAATTTTTTCTTGGTAATCATCAGATTTTAATTTCTGCTCTTCGTTTGTATTAGATAAGAAACCACATTCAAGTATTACTGATGCCCCATCATATCCATCTCTTAATATTTTATATTGTTTTTTTGCTGGTTTTTCTAACCTCTTATTTTTATTATCAACATTTTTCCTTAGTGATTCTTGCAAGATTTTTGCAAAATTCAAACTATTATCATTATCCGCATACCATACCTGAGCACCAAAACAACTCTCCTTTGGGAATTTATTTTGATGTATCGAAATGAATATATCACAATTTGTTTCTTTTTTCATATCACACCTAATAGTAAGATCTTTAACTTTACTCTTTGATAACTCCGTATCAGTTTCTCTAGTTAAAAAAGTCTTGTATCCCTCATTATCTAAAGCTTTTTTAAGCTTTAATGCTATTGATAAATTTATATTCTTTTCAACAATCCCATTTTTTGATTTACTTCCACCATCTATCCCTCCATGACCTGGATCTATCAATATAATCCCTTTTTCATCTTTTATATCTTCTGCCCAAGCAGTACTCTGAATAAAAAATGATATTAATATAATAAAAATCATACTGTATTTAAATTTCAAAATAATTCCTCCTTTAATAAAAATCTATATATCTATTATTTCTATATACAAACTAAAATATACCGCTTTACAATTGTCGACTATAATTTATTTATAGGTTGACAATCTCAATTGTAGAATGTATAGTATTTATTGAACTTAGATATCTAATAAATTATAAAAAGGAGATAGTATAATATGAAATTAAATACAAAACAATTAGTGTTAGTTAGTTTAATGACTGCTCTAATGTGCATACTTGGTCCACTTTCAATAACTCTACCATTTACTAGTGTACCTATTTCATTTACAAATTTAGTAGTTTTTTTAGCTATTGCTATACTTGGATACAAATTAGGAACTCTTAGTTATATAATTTATCTGCTTCTTGGACTTGCAGGACTTCCTATATTTTCGAACTTTACTGGTGGTGCTTCAAAGCTTTTAGGTCCAACTGGTGGATATTTAATAGGTTTCATTTTTATGGGATTAGCTTTTGGAATAATAATTCATAAATTTGGTTCATCCATACCTACATATATAATTGGAATGGTTCTAGGAACAATAATTGTATATATATTTGGTACTGCTTGGCTTGCATATCAAATGGGATCTACCTTTGTTAACTGTTTATTTATAGGTGTAGTTCCTTTTATTTTAGGAGATGTATTAAAAATCGCAATAATAACTATTATTTGTCCAGTAATAAATAAAAGTTTAGAAAAAGCAAATTTAACTTAAATATGGGAATAAATATTTATATTTATAATAATATAAAATATAAATATTTATTATAGGTGCTAATAGATGAACAATTTAGCAATTAATGACTTATTTGCAGATAGAATTGGTGGAAAAAATTTTAAAAATAATATTTCAATATATAAATTTGAAAATATAAAGAAGAATAGAAATAAATTAATTAATGAAAATTATAAACTTTCACTTATTGACTTAGGTGTTGGAGAACCAAATATACTAACTGATATGGGTATAATCAACACTCTTAATTGTGAAAGTAAAAAATTTAAAAATTGTGGCTATGCAGATAATGGCATTTTAGAATTTAATATATCTGCTTCTAATTATTTAAAAAATGTTTTCAATGTAGATAATATAAATCCAGAAAATGAAGTAATTCATATAATTGGCTCAAAATCAGCATTAGCGCTTTTGCCTCTTGCTTTTATCAATCCAAACGATATTACCTTAACCACCATTCCAGGTTATCCTGTAATTAGTACAATAACCAAATGGATTGGTGGAAAAGTATATCCACTCCCTTTGTATAAATCTAATAATTTCTTACCAGATTTAAATAACATACCTGACAATATCCTAAAAAGAGCAAAGTTATTATATATAAACTATCCAAATAATCCAACTGGAGCTACTGCAAGTACTGAATTTTTTAAAAGGGTTGTTGATTTTGGATTAAAACATAATATACTAATAATTCATGATGCTGCCTATTCAGCAATCACCTTTGACTCTACATCACCACTTAGCTTTCTTAGTGTCCCAAATGCTAAAAATATAGGCATAGAAATACACTCATTAAGTAAATCCTATAGCATGACTGGATGGAGAATAGGCTTTATTGCTGGAAATAAAGATATCATAAAAGCTTATTCTTTCATTAAAGAAAATACTGACTCTGGTCAATTTAAGGCTATTCAATTATCTGCAAAATATGCACTCGAGCATCCTGAAATAACCAAAAATCTAGCTAATATCTATTCTCGTCGCCATGATAAATTGATAAATATATTGAAAAAATTAGGTTTTAATGTTTCTAAACCTAAAGCTTCTTTTTACTTATATGTTCCCATTCCAAAGGCAATAAAAAATGGTCCAATATTCTATAATGCTGAGGATTTTAGTAACTATCTTATGATTGAAAAAAGAATCCTTTGTGTTCCTTGGGATGATACTGGTTCGTATATAAGACTATCCGTAACCTTTCCTGCAAAATCTATTGAAGAAGAAGATAAAATAATTAAAGATATATATAATAGATTAAAAAATACTAAATTTATATTTTAATACTATATAGTAAAAAGAGGACATAGACCTATGCTATATCCTCTTTAATAATCCTATCAAACTTTCCTTTTTCTTTTAACTTATTAAAAATATTAACAGTTATAACTGCCATAATTACAGAACTAATTGCTGCATATAAAACATCCGTAGGATAATGTACACCTACATATAATCTTGAAAATGCAATTGTTGTTGCAAGAATTATAGCTGATATCCCATATTTCTTTGACATTAACATAAATATCACAATAGCAACTGCAAATGATACTGTGGTATGACCAGATGGAAATGAATAACTATTATCCATATCTATTATTTTGTTTAATCCTTCAACCACCTCATATGGTCTAGTTCTTTGAACTATATTTTTTATAATTATAGTATTAATAAGATTACATATAATTAGTGAAAATGCTGATACTATTCCTACATATCTATATTTTTTTGAAATAATCAATATTGCTATAATCGCAATCCATAGAATACCACCATTAGCTAATGATGTTATGAATTTAAATACCGAGTCTAATATTGGTCCCCTAATATTATCTTGTATCCATAATAGGATTTCCCCATCAAATGCCATATTCCCTCCTAAATCTACATAGTAAAATTACAATCATTATAACATATTTTTAATTATATAGCCACATCCGAATTAACTACAACACTCTTACCCATCCAAGTCTTTCTCTTCCATCTAACAAATACAACTACTCCTCTTACAATTTCATCTAATGCAAGACCAATCCATATTCCTACCAAACCTAAATCAAATACAATACCAAGTAAATAAGATACTCCGACTGCTATTCCCCATTGTGATAGCATTCCTAATATTACAGGAAACTTAACATCTCCTGCAGATTTCATACTGTTTATCACAACTAAATTTGTAGTTCTTCCAAATTCCAAAAATATTGCTACTATCATTACACTTTTACCAAGAGCTATAACCTCCTCCTGTGCATCAAATAAAGTGAATGAAAATGGCTCAATCAAACAATTAATAATAGCAATTCCAACTCCAATTACTATAGCACTCTTCATAGTTTTAATTACTCTTTTATATGCAAATTCATAATCATTTCCTCCAACTGCATGTCCAACTACAATAGATGTTGCTATAGCTACTGACATTGAATAAAGATAAGAAAAATTGCATAATATATTTGCATATATTCTAGCATTTATTGCTATTGTTCCTAATGTATTTACAAAAGTACTTACAAATATCTGTGCTATATTATATGAAATATTTTCTCCTGCTGTAGGTAAACCTATCTTTAGCATTGAATTAAATATCTCTTTAGGAAATGGTTTCAAATACTTTAATGAAATATTTCCTTCTATTTTAATTGCAAAATAAATTATTGATGCAATAAGTGCAATTATTCTGCTTACTGTTGTCGATATTGCTACTCCTTGTGCACCAAAACCTAAAGTTTCAAGTGGACCATATAGGAATAAATAGTTTCCAATAACGTTAACTATATTCATAGCAAAAGAAATAACCATACCAATTACAGTTTTACCATTACTTATAAATATTTTAGAAAATGTATCTATTAAAGCTTGTGTAAAAATAAAGCCTCCAACAATCCTCATATATCCTTCAGCATCAATCATCATCTCATTAGGCACATTCATAAATGTCAAAAGTGCATTTCCACCAAAAAAAATAATAATACTTATAGCTAAACTTAACACTAAATTAAATGCTATTGCTACTGTATATACCTGACTTATTTTATCCTTTAATTTAGCTCCTAAATATTGAGAAACTATTACACTTGTTGCACTAGATATAATTGAAAATGCTAATGTTAAAAATCCAAGTATTTGATTTGAATTTCCAATAGCTCCCACTGCTGTCTGTGAATATCTACTAAGCATTATTGAATCTGCATATCCTAAACACATACTAAAAAACGCTTGTACAAAAATAGGCCATGCTAGTTTAGGTATTGATGTATTTTTAATATCTTTTTCCATTTAATCATCTCCTTTTTGACTCACTCTATATTTAGTATTATAATCAAATAAATAAATAATTCTAACATTATTTATTTGTTTTATAACACAATCTTGCGAATTATGGTGATAAAATGAAAAATAATAAATATAAAATTTATAAAGAAAAAAACAAACATGGGAGTACTCTTTTCCCTTTTGTAATTTATGATAACTTAATACCTGAATTCTTTACTCAGTTTCCTATTCACTGGCATGAAGAGGTTGAAATAGTCTATGTACATAAAGGAATGGCCATATATAATATTGATTATAATCGCTTAATAGTAGAAGAAGGAGATATATTGTATATTTCCCCCTCTACATTGCATGATTTTGCTCAATTTGGAAATAATAATTTCAAATCTAGTGTCTTTGTATTTAATTTAAGCATTATAAACAACACCTTGGATATATGTGCCAACAAATACTTCTCTCCACTTCTTAATAATGAATGTAATTCTTATTTTATTTTAAAAAAATCTGCTAGTTCATATAATGAAATAAAAAATTGCTTAGACAATATTTTAAAATATAATGCTAATATGAATAGTTTCTTTGAATTACAAATAAAATCAGAGTTATTAAAACTTATGTATCTATTCTTTTCAGAAAACCTGATTCAAATTTATACTTCAAAAACTGAAAATAAATCTACTATACTAATAAAGAAAATAATAACTTATTTAAAGGAAAATTATCAAAACAATATAACTCTACAGGATTTATCTAAAAAATTTAATTTAAGTCCATATCACATATCTCATGTTTTTAAAAAATCTACTAATATGACCTGTATAGACTTCTTAATTGCATATAGACTTAATATGGCTAGCACCTTATTGTATACCACTGATTTACCAATACTTGATATTGCTTTAGAATGTGGATTTAATAATATATCCTATTTTAATCGTGCTTTCAAAAAACAATTTAATACGACACCAACAGAGCATAGACTTAAACACAAAAATAAACTTTAACAATTTTATAAAATACATCCACTTTAAATTGACATTACTTTAGTAAGCAAGTACAATTATTGTATTATTACAAAGGAGGAATAGATTCCATGAAACACTCAAAAAGAATAAATAAAAAGAAACCCTCTTATTTACTTTATTCATTTATTAGTCTATTTTTAGTCCTACTAATTGGCTTAGGATTCATTTTATACAAGCGTGTATTTAGCAATCCTGATTCATATACAAGCTCAACCTCTTCAAATCCTACTGATGAACCAGCTAATTTGACTATTGAAGATGCTACATTTAGAAAAAATTTATTAGAAAAAGCTGAGCTTTTAGCAAAGGGTTATGATTATGATGGTGCAATTAAATTAATTAAGGATAATGAAAATTATCAAGATTATCCAGACCTAACTGCTGCTATTGATAATTATAACAGTGAAAAATCCACACTAGTTCAAGCAGATATTACAAAAATTGACCATGTATTCTTCCATCCATTAGTATATGATACAACTACTGCGTGGAGTTCTGATATGGCAAGTGCTTATAATTGTGCTATGACTACTACAACAGAATTTACCAATATGATGCAACAAATGTACGACAAGGGTTATGTCCTTGTTAGTATGCATGATATGGCAACTGTAAATAGTGATGGAAAAATGACTCAAGGAAAGATAATGTTACCTAAAGGTAAAATACCTTTTGTACTATCAGTAGATGATGTCAACTACTATAGAAAATGGTATAAAAAAGGAATTGCAGATAAACTTATAGTTGGCGAAGATGGTTTAGTTACATGTGAAGCAACAAAAGCTGATGGAAGCAAGATAACAGGTGCATTTGATGTAGCACCACTATTAGATGAATTTATAGCTAAACATCCTGACTTCTCATATAAAGGTGCTCGTGGTATACTTGCTGTTACAGGTTATGAAGGAATTTACGGATATAGAACTTCTGCTCGTGATTCTGAAAACACTGAACCAATTGAAAGTGAAAAAGAGAAAGTCATAGAAGTAATAAAGGCACTTGCTGCTGGTGGATGGGACTTTGCAAGCCACAGTTGGGGACATTTAGATTTAAAGTCAATACCTTATGAAAAATTTAAAGCTGATACCGACAGATGGGAAACTGAAGTAAGACAAATCTTTGAAGCAGCTAATGTTAAGGTTGATATTATTTTATATCCCTTTGGTGCCGATGTCGGTAGCTGGCAAACTTATATTGGAAACGAAAGATTCAATTACTTAAAATCAAAAGGATTTAGTTACTTCTGTAATGTTGATTGTACTCAACCATGGGTACAATTTAATGGAGATGCTGGATATTTAAGACAAGGTCGTATAAACCTAGATGGTTATAATATGAAAACTCGTCCTAATTCTTTAACTAAATATTTTGATGTTAACTCTGTTATAGATAAAACAAGACCTGATAATATGGATCAATATGGTTCTTATTAAAAAACAAATCGTAAAGTAAATAGCTTACTTTACGATTTATTTTTATCCTATTTCATAAAAACAGTATTCTATTTCTGTTAATATTCTCTGCTTACTTGAAGATTTTAGTATATATCCCTGTGGCTTTAATTCCATTACATCTGTTATTTTATCAAAATCATCTATTGCAGATAGAAATACTACTGGTAAATCTTTTGTTTTTTCATCTTCCCTTATCATTTTTAATATTGCTTTCCCATCATATTCTGGCATATCATAATCTAATAAAACTAAATCAGGAATTTCTCTTTCTAAGCTACTCTTTGTAGTTTCTATAGAATTGGCAATTGATATTCTATATTTATCTTGTAACATCAATTTCATTGACCTAAGAGTCACACCATAATCATCAACAATTAATATATGTCTTTTTTCTTCATTAGTAGATTTTTTATATTTAATTTCATATAGACTATTCACTATCATATTCTTTAAATCATTCGAATTTATAGATTTATTTACATATTTAATATCATATTCTTCAAGACCTTCCATTTTGTCTCCCATTACTATGATAACTGTATTTTTATGTTTATTAGTTTTGCACATATTTTTAATAATATTTTCCTCTGAAGTACCTTGAGTTTCTCTAAATAAAATTATTACTTCTGGATAAAACAATTCCAAAGTTTCTTTTACCATATTTTCATTTACATTAGACAATTGAACATTAAAATACTCTATTAAATCTGAAAATATATTCTTTGTATATATATTAGGTTTGGCAATAAATAATACCTTTTCTCTCATAAATTTCCTCCTTACTAAAATAAATGCTTTTTCTCTATTTTATCACATTTGCTAATAATTAGGTAACTTTTAAGAATGGAAAATGTTTATTTTGTACTATATTTTTCAACAAATCTATCATACAATTCATTTCCTAAAGTTCCACAATAACCACTAAATATAACATAATCATAATTATTGCTAGAAATAACCTCATCAAAATCCACATCATAAAATGGATATAACAAATCTACCTCACTACACACAGTTGATAAAAATGCTGCAAATGAACTTGAGTATGAATCTCTTATTAGTAAAATCCTTGGTCCGTTATTATTCTTCATATTGGTTATCTTGCCTAAAGGATATAATACACCATCACAATATGCAGAATAAATATCTTGTTCATAAATAGATGCATCTGAATTTAAAATTCCTTTATTTATTAAAACATCTTCAAATGAACCAGTAACCTTTTGATTAGTACCATCCTCTTTAATCTTCTCAAATGTATACAAAGTATTGAACTTAGGTAATAAGAATTCATAATCATCAATTCCTGTATAAACATACCCCATACTTCTTCCATAAGAACCTAAAAATCTCTCTTCATACTTAATCGCCTTATAATTATTTATATCTGTATAATAATTATAATTTTCTAGTAATACACCATCCTTCTTTAATTTATCTACCATAGTTTGAAAAGCTAAAAAAGCTCCCCTAGTTGTCCAGTGATGGTCTGATTTATAATATAAATCTTCTTTGATATAATTAGATTCAATAAAGTTATTTCTATAATCCAATGTATCTATACCATATTCCTTTAAATATTCATAATATACATCAATATTTAGTGTGGAATTTGTATAATCCAGACCAAAATAACCATTAATTTTACCATCATATGCTCTATCTGGTGGTGTAGCTACTAAAAACTTAATATCATTGTACTTTTCAGATAAATTTTTAATTGATGAAGCAATTTTCTCCAAATACCATTCATTATCAAATTTATTAATTGCTCCATAATACATAAATCCATCTTTATCCTTAACATATTTAAAATTATTATACTCATTCTTTCCTAAAATATTTTGATATAATCCATATCCCTCCATAAATGCATATTTACCTACAAATTCACCTTTCATTATGTTTATTCCTGAATATATTATAAGACATACCATAAATACTATTGCCGTAACCTTTTTTCTATTTAGTATTGAATTCATAAATAATACACCCTCCCTATACTTAGAAATTAAAATAAATAAACGGATTATAGCTTCCTGTAACTAAATATGCTACACATATTAAAAATATAGTGATAATTACAAATGGATAAGAGCAATTTATTATACTTCCAATAATACCCAGCTTTTTATCTAAAATTAATTTATTACAACGCTTAGCAATTGGTATACTGAATACTATTGCTAGTAAAAAAAATACTCCATATTCTGATATAAACATAAAAGCTGTGTCCGAAAATAATCCATCAGAATTAATTCCAAACATATTTCCAATAAATTTTGTTGCTTCACTTAGAGATTCTGACCTAAATAATACCCATCCTAAGTTAATAAAAAATAAAGTATATATATGTCTTAAAATTGAACGCCTAACTTCACCTTTATCAATTCTAAATAATCTCTCTATTATAATAACTACAAAATTTAACATTCCCCATAAAATAAATGTCCATCCAGCACCATGCCATACTCCTGTAAGAATCCAAACTATAAATATATTTCTAACCATCTTATCTTTATTGTCTACTCTAGAACCACCAAGAGGAAAGTAAACATAATCCTTAAACCATGTAGTTAAAGATATATGCCATCTCCTCCAAAACTCTGAAATAGATTTTGATATGTAAGGATAATTAAAATTTTCATTAAATTTAAATCCAAACATTAATCCAAGTCCTATTGCCATATCTGAATATGCTGAAAAATCAAAAAATATTTGAAACGTATATGCAATAGAACCAATCCAAGCTACAGCTACTGATGCTGAATCATTATTAACCATCATAAACACAGCATCTGCTACAATAGCCATATTATTAGCTATAACTACTTTTTTTGCTAACCCCGTAATAAATCTACAACAACCAACAGAAAATTTATTAATAGATTCTTTTCTGTTAATTATTTGCTCTTCTATTGAATTATATTTAATTATAGGACCTGCTATCAGTTGTGGAAAAAATGCAATATATAGTCCTAAATATATTAAATTTTTTTGTACCTTAGCATCGCATCTATAAACATCTATAACATAAGATAGTGCTTGAAAAGTATAGAATGAAATACCTAAAGGTAATACTATATTAGGCAAATTGATATTAATTCCTGTCAATGTAATTACATTCTGTAAAAGGAATATCAAATACTTAAATATAAATAAAATTCCCAAATTACAAACACACGCAATTATTAATGTTATCTTTGCACTTCTTTGTTTGTTATTCCTAATATTCTTATCTACAATAATTCCAAAAATGTAATTGACTAATATAGAACCAATTAATAATCCTAATATTTCTATCTGCCCAAAAGAATAAAAAATCAAACTAATTATAAATAAAAATATATTTTGTAATTTTCTTGAGAATTTTAACAAATAATATCCTATTATAGAAATAGGAAAGAAATAAAATATGAATAATATACTTGAAAATAACACTGATATCTCTCCCTTCCTTAAATATAGTTCATATCATCATATTCATCATCACTTGTTGTCTTCTCTAACGACTTTAAATATTCTTTTCTTTCTGACTCAACTCTTTCATATTTTTTAGTACTTTCATTTAGAAACTTAACAAGTTCCATATTATTTGCTAACTCTTTAACATTCCTTACCTTATAAAGATATTTATTACCTTTTAATAATTTTTCTAAAGTGCACTCAACCTTTATCTGATTTTCTTTAATCTTTAAAGTCAAATCAGGTGGCACCACCTTTAAACTCTCTATAAGAATGAACTCATAATTAAAATTAATTATTTTTATTTTACCTAATTTCTCTACACTAATATCCTCATAAATTTTCATCCTAGGATATAATCTAGAAGACTTCTTCTTCTTTTTCATTCTCATAAATATATTGTTTGATAAATCTTCATAAAAACTACTATGATTATTAATTTCGCTAGGAAGTGTTGGCTTTCTATCATATATTATTGAATATAACTTCAACCTTTCTTCTCTATCTAAATTTTTAAATTTAAAAGCATACTTCCATTTAGAATCACTTCTTATTACATGAACTATTTTCACATTCAAAATACACTTATATCTTCCATCTTCATGTTCCATTTCAATTTCAATATTAGAATCACTATTAATATAAATTGGCAGATTAAATTCTAACATTATTCCACCTTCAGAAATATTATCAGTCATAGCATCTATTTCTTTTCCATCAAATTTAACCTTAGCTGGTATTTTAATATTCATTCTCTCACTATTTCTAACAACCTTACGTCCAAATAAAAAGAATATAGACATAAGTAAATTATAAGAATTTAAGAGTAGCCAAAATAATATTATAAAATAACCTATATTTTCATACATAAGAGCATTATACATACAAATCCCAATTGAAATTACAGACATAATCATCAATATGATATGTGGCATCGCTAAGTACAAGCAATCTTTAACATCTAAAGTATCTCTTTCTTTCTTAGTAACAGAAAACTTTCTTTTCTTAATACCAACTGTCTCCAAAATCATAGACAATGCTAGCTTGGGTGCCATAATTGTATCATATATGTTACTTAATCTTGATGTTCTTATATTACCTAACAAATACTTAAGTGAAGCATTATACAATAATATTTGTGGTAGCCAAAATAATAAAATCTCCCATAGCTTACATTCCAAAATAGTTACATTAAAAATCACAAACAACATTGGAGATAAAATAAATATCATCCTTCTAAGTGGCATATACCAATATATAAGTGACATAAAATAATCCCATCTTTGAGCCCTAGATAGTCCTTTTTTCCTGATTAATCCCATCTTTCTAAATGATTGAATACATCCCCTCCCCCATCTATCCCTTTGTTTATATAAACTTTTTATATCTGTCGGTGATAATCCATTTGCAACAACTGTTGGTATAGCATAACAGGTATAACCTTTACTTTGAATATTGTATCCAGTTGCCAAGTCTTCAGTTATCACTCCCGTATATATCCCACCAACATGATTAAGCGCTTGTCTAGATATTATTGTATTAGAGCCACAATATATTACAGAATTACTCTTATTCCTTCTTAATTGTAATTCTTTAAAAAAGAAATCCTGTTCATTAGGCACATTATATTCAGAATATAATGCATATTGGAATAAATCTGCATTATAAAAACTTTGTGGGCTTTGAACAAATCCTATTTTAAAGTTTTCATCTACTTTTTCTCTCCTAACCCATTTACCATCCTTTTTCTCAAACTCAGGAATAAAAAAATATGGTACCATTTCAATCAAAAAATTATGCATTGGTATCATATCTGCATCAAATGTTGCTACAAGAGGCGAGTTTGAATGTGCTAAAGCATTATTATAATTTCCTGCTTTTGCATCTTTATTATCTTCCCGTCTAAAATACCCAACACCCATTTTCTTAGCTAATTTTTTTATATTGTCTCTCCTTGTATCATCACATATATATATGTGTACTTTACTCTTATCTGGATAATCCATATTTATACAACCATTGACTGTTTTTTCCAATAATTCTTCACTCTCATCATAAGTAGCAATAAACACATCAATATCCGGATATATTTCATCGGGAATATCTGGTCTTTCTGGAACCATAATATTTGCCATTCCCTTGTACTGATTTACTAGCTCTAAAAAACCGAATAATTCTGCTGCCAACAATAAAATGCTA
The DNA here is from genome assembly GCA_022767515.1 of Clostridium sp. Taxonomy (GTDB): domain Bacteria; phylum Bacillota; class Clostridia; order Clostridiales; family Clostridiaceae; genus Clostridium. The sequence continues at coordinate 10,137 of JALENK010000003.1, read as the reverse complement.
CATATTATATCAAAAATCCCCTCATCAAAAGGCAATGTAAAAAAAGCTCTCCACAAAATATATATTATGGATACTATAAATGTTGTTATAAATAATGTCCTATTTCTTTTCATACAAATACACCTTTCTTATACAATCCATATTTTTTAGTTTATTATAATTATATAATATTTTCAAAAGAAATAAGAGGAGTAATATTTGGTAATTCGAACTTTTTTGACATTAATATATTTAAACAAAAGATAAAGTAGCTTTTTTATCTTTTTAACTTTTCTTACATAAACATTTTTGTTACACTTAATAATGAATAGTTATACAAGGGGGCTCTAATATATGACACTTGAAGAAGTTAGAAAAGAAATAGATAAGGTTGATTCACAAATAAAGAAATTATTTTCCGAAAGAATGGAATTAGCTGAAAATGTTGCAAAAGTAAAGGCTGAAACTGGTGATGTTATTTTAAAACCAGAAAGAGAAGAAATTATTATTTCAAACCTTACAGAAGATGTTAAACCTTCTATTGTTAAGGAATACACAGCTTTAATAAAACGTATAATGGAAATTAGTCGAAAATATCAATATGGTATTACTTTAGATTTAAGAAATTGCTTAAATGTTAACTACTTAACAGAGGATGTTCCAGTTTCAACTATTGCTATGGTAAAACCTGAATTATATATTTGTAGTATGTACTCTAAGGACAAGGTTTTAACTGTTGATACTTATAATGAAATTGGAGATATGATTTCCTCAAACAAAGTAGATGCTGGTGTTGGAATACTTGAGGATATCAGTGTTGGTGTATCCGACGAACTACATCATACTCTTACTAAATTTGATTTATTTATTAATAGATGTGATGTTATAAGCGAAAATAACAAAAAGAAAAAGGTTGTTTCATTTAGTAAAAACTTAATAGTAAAGGATGACCACAATAGACTAAAATTAATGTTTGTTTGTAAAAATAAAAGTGGTAGCTTAAGCAGTATCCTATCTATGATTTCAGATTATGCAGTCAACCTGACTGAAATACATTCAAGACCTAATATGGAAAAGCATTGGAATTATGAATTTTTTGTTGAATTAGATGCTAATCTAAACCAAAAAGAAATACAAGCATTAGTTTATCAATTAATTAATGAAACAGAGGTCTTCAAAATATTAGGAAGCTATAAATGTATTGGCGACTTTGAATAATTATGTTATAATATCTAATATTTAGTATATCTTGGAATTGGTCTTCTTGCAATTTTAGGAATCGTAAATGCAGCTACTGGAAAAGCAAAAGAATTGCCTTTAATAGGATCAATTAGAATATTAAAATAAATAAAAATCGGTAGTTTGCACTACCGATTTTTATTTACTAACTATATCTTTATACTTATCAGGTCTTCTATCTCTAAATATTCCCCATGCAAGCCTATCTTTATCTATAGAATCTAAGTTAAATGATGCTAAAATTACATCTTCCTCATCTCTTCCAAGCTCCTGTATTATTGCTCCTGTATCATCTGTAATAAATGATGAACCATAGAATAATAATGCAGAACTCTGATTTCCATTTTCACTACAAGGCTTAACCTCTTCTTTTCCTATTCTATTAGCTGCAATTACAGGAATTACATTAGCTGCTGAATGTCCCTGCATACATCTTCTCCAATGTGGCATACTATCTGTATCTAAGATTGGTTCACTACCTATTGCTGTTGGATAGAATATTAACTGTGCTCCATTAAGTGCAAGAGCTCTTGCTGTTTCAGGAAACCATTGGTCCCAACATATTCCTACTCCTATAGTAGCAAACTTAGTTTTAAATACCTTAAATCCTGTATCTCCAGGTACGAAGTAAAACTTTTCTTGATAATAATGGTCATCTGGTATATGTGTCTTTCTATAAATTCCTAAATTTGAACCATCTGCATCAATAACTGCAACACTGTTAAATAATCTATTTCCATCTCTTTCATAGAAACTTATTGGAAGAACTACATTTAACTCCTTAGCAACCTCTTTAAAATGCTTTACTGCTTCATTATCTTCTACAGATGAAGCAAAATCATAGTAATCATATCTTCTTTCCTGACAAAAATACTGTCTTTCAAATAATTCTGGAAGTAATATTATATTAGCACCTTGACTTGCTGCTTTTCTAACTAATCTATCTGCCGTTTCTATGCTTTTACTTACATTTGCTGAACACTTCATCTGAACTGCAGCAACTACAACATTACTCATAAATATCCTCCTTTACTTCGGAATTTGTTGAGTTATACAGTGAATATTTCCACCACCTACAATTATATCTCTAGCATATATAGGTACTATCTTTCTATCACTATATACCCTACTTAAAATTTCTACTGCTATTTTATCATTTTCATCATTAAATTGAGGAAGAATTATTGCATCATTTGATATGTAGAAATTAACATAGCTTGCTGCTAGTCTTTCACCAACCTCTCTCATATCTTCGCCTTCTTCAAATTCAAACCCCTTTAATTCCTCTTCTGTAATACAGATATTATTTTTAGGAATAGGTAACTTTGTAATTTCAAAGCTTCTTCCTTTAGCATCCTTAGTATTTGATAATATATCATAACAGCTTTTAGACATTTCATACTGAGGGTCATTTTCATCATCTGTCCAAGCAAGAACCACATGACCTGGCTTAACAAATGCACACACGTTATCCACATGCTCATTAGTCTCATCATTATATATTCCATGCTTTAGCCAAACTATTTTCTCTGCATTTAAATACTTCTTTAACTGCTCTTCTATTTCCTCTTTAGACATCTGTGGATTACGTCCCTTACTTAAAAGACAAGCCTCTGTAACGATAACAGTACCTTCTCCATCACTATGTATAGAACCACCCTCTAATACAAAATGCTTTGCATTGTAAATATCAAATCCTATCTTTTCACAAAAGCTTTCATTAAGCTTTTCATCCTTATCCCATGAAGCATAAAGACCATCATAATCTCCACCCCATGCATTGAACTTCCAACATACCCCTCTTACATCACCCTTATCATTAATAACAAAGGTTGGTGCGGTATCTCTTGCCCATGCATCATCAGACTCCATTTCTATTACCTTTATTCTATCTGATAACATCTCTCTTGCAACGGATACCACATCCTTTTCTGCAAGCATATATACCTGTTCGCTGTCAGCTATAGCTTCTGCAACATTTTTAAAAGCTTCTCTAGCTCTTTTCGCTCCATATATCCATGACCCTGGTCGCTTAGGCCATATCATTATGCAGCCTTGGTGCTTTTCAAACTCTCCAGGCATTCTAAATCCATCTTCTATTGGTGTCGTATTTAATTGCTTCATAATTATAATCTTCCTTTAAAATCATTGTATCCAAAACTTTTTATTACTTCACATTCACCATCTTCATGCATAACTGCAATAGATGGAAGTGGCATACCATTAAATGTATTATTCTTTACCATAGAATATATTGCCATATCTTCAAAATACAATTTATCTCCAACTTTTATTTCTGTATCAAAGGAATAATCTCCAATTATATCTCCTGCTAGGCATGTATAAGATGATAATCTATAATTATACTTCTTCTGATTTGCCTCTCCAGAGTCTTTTAATGGGGGTCTATATGGCATCTCAAGAACATCTGGCATATGGCAAGCTGCTGATGCATCTAAAATCAAAACATCCAAACCATTATGAACTATATCTAATACTTCAGTAACTAAATATCCTGCATTTAATGCAACCGCTTCTCCTGGTTCTATATATACCTGCACATCATATTTTTTCTTTATATTTTTTATAAGCCTTTTTAGAAGTTCAACATCATAATCCTTTCTAGAAACATGATGACCTCCTCCCATATTAAGCCATTTCATCTTATATAAATACTTTCCAAATTTTTCTTCAAATGCTTTTAATGTTGTTTCTAAATCATCCGAATTCTGTTCACATAAAGTATGAAAATGCAGACCATCAATTCCATCAAGTAAATCCTCTCTAAAATTGTCTAAGGTAACTCCTAGTCTTGAACCCTTAGCACAAGGGTCATATATTTCATGGTCTTTTTGTGTAGAACATTCTGGATTAACTCTTATACCAACGCTAACATTCTTACATTTATCCTTATACTTTTCATATTGAGAAAATGAATTAAAAACTATGTGATCACATATATCAACTAACTGCTCTATATCTTCTTCCTTAAAAGCAGGAGCATATACATGATTTTCTTTACCCATTTCCTCTTTTCCAAGCTTTGCTTCATAAAGTCCGCTTGCTGTAGTTCCACTAATATACTTTGCTATAAGAGGATATTCATAATAGCATGAAAATGCTTTTTGAGCCAATAATACTTTACAACCTGTATCTTTTTCCACTTCCTGAAGCACCTCTAAATTTTTAATTAGTTGTGCTTCGTCTATTACATAACAAGGTGTCTTTAATTCACTTATTTTCATTATTACTCTACCTCTTGAGGATTTTCACAAACAACCCATGGAAGTCCCCACTTATTTAATGCTTCCATAAATGGGTCTGGGTCAAATTCTTCTATATTGAATACACCCTTCTTATTCCATAATCCACTTACAACCATCATTGAACCAATCATTGCTGGTACTCCTGTTGTATATGAAATTGCTTGAGATTCCACTTCCTTATAACATTCTTGGTGATCACATACATTATAAATATATATAGTCTTTTCCTTACCGTCTTTAATTCCCTTAAATATACATCCAATATTAGTCTTTCCAACTGTTCTTGGTCCTAACGATGCTGGATCTGGTAATAATTCCTTTAAGAATTGAATTGGAACTATCTCTCTTCCTTCAAAGTTAATTGGAGATGTAGATAACATTCCTACATTTTCTAAACACTTCATATGAGTTAAGTAGCTTTGACCAAATGTCATAAAGAATCTTATTCTCTTAACTCCTGGAATGTTCTTTGCAAGAGATTCTATTTCTTCATGATGTAAAAGATACATATCTTTCTTTCCTACTTCAGGGAAGTCATATTCTCTCTTTATTTCCATAGGTTCAGTTTCAACCCAATGTCCGTCTTCCCAATAAGAACCATTAGCAGATACTTCACGAAGATTTATTTCAGGATTAAAGTTTGTTGCAAATGGATATCCATGGTCTCCACCATTACAATCTAAAATATCAATATAGTGAATTTCATCAAAGTAATGCTTTAATGCATAAGCAGAGAATACACTAGTTACTCCTGGATCAAATCCGCTTCCAAGAAGTGCTGTTAGATTAGCATTCTTAAACTTTTCTTGATATGCCCATTGCCATGAGTAATCAAAATAAGCAGTAAATCCAAGCTCCTTACATCTCTTTTCATATATACTTCTCCAAGTAGGATCATCTGTATTTTCTGCTTCATAGTTTGCAGTATCTATATAGTTCACACCAGCTTCAAGACAAGCATCCATTATAGTTAAATCTTGATATGGAAGCGCAACATTTAAAACCGCATCTGGTTTATATGACTTCATTAGTGCAACAAGCTCTTGAACATTATCAGCATCTACCTGTGCTGTTTCTATATTAGTCTTTGTTTTATCTTGTAATTTTTCTTTAAGTGCATCACACTTTGATTTAGTACGGCTAGCTATCATAATATCTGTGAACACATCACTATTTTGACAGCACTTATGAATTGCTACCGAAGCAACTCCTCCACAACCAATAATCATTAATCTACTCATCTCTTTTTTCCTCCTCTTCTAATAAATCTTCAACATATTTTGGTAACATAAATGCTCCTCTATGTAAATTTGCTGTATAATACCAAGTTTGTATACCTAGACTTTTCCACTTTTCTCCATCAAAATCATTCAGTGGATGATATTTCTTAGATGCAAATCCAAATAACCAATAACCAGATGGACATGTTGGTATATGTGCCTGATAAACTCTACTTATTGGGAAAGAACGATATACCTTTCTATGCATCTGTCTACAAGACTCTTCATCTTCATCATAAAATGGACTTCCATGCTGATAAACCATTATTCCATCATCTTTAAGTGCTTTATAGCAACTGCCATAAAACTCCTTCGTAAATAAACCTTCTGTGTGTCCAAATGGATCTGTGGTATCATTTATTATTAAATCATATATATCTCTCTTATTTCTTAAAAATCTTAAACCATCCTCATAATAAACATTAACTCTAGGATCTTTAAGTCCTACTGCAATTTCTGGAAATATTTCGCTACAAACATCAACAAACATCTTATCTGTTTCAACAACATCAATTTGTTCTATACAATCATAGTTTGTTAATTCCTTTGCAACTCCTCCATCTCCTCCACCTATTATTAAAACCTTTTTAACATTAGGATGTACAGCCATTGGTACATGAGTTACCATTTCGTCATAAATAAACTCTTCTTTTTCAGAAAATACTATTTCACCATCAAGGGTAACAAATTTACCAAATTCTATAGAATCAAAAACATCTATATTCTGATATTCACTTTTTCCACTAAATAATTGCTTCTCTACTCTTATCGATAACTTAGCATTATCAGTATGAAGCTGCGAAAACCACATTTCCATAATTACTACTCCTTCAACACATTAATATTATTAACATCTGGATCCTCCGTTCCTTGCATTGAACATCCCTTTTCTTTTGCATAAACTATATATTCTGCAATTTCCTTTGTTATCATTTCTCCCGGTGCTAATATTGGTATACCTGGCGGATAACACATAACAAATTCTCCACAAACTTTTCCAACCGTCTCCATTATAGGTAATGATACCTTTTCTGAATAAAAAGCCTTTTGAGGAGTAACTACAAGCTCAGGCTGTATATATTCCCCTGATAGCATTCCCGTTTTATCTTTCTTATAAAGCCTTTCTATATCGGCTAATGCTCCTACTAATCTTTCTATATCTTGAATTCTATCTCCAATAGATATGTATGCTAATATATTACAAATATCTCCAAACTCTATCTGTATATCATATTCATCTCTAAGTAAATCATATACTTCAATACCTGCAAGACCGTTACCTAACGTATATACAGATAACTTTGTAATATCAAAATCATAAACACTTGTGCCATTAATTAATTCTTTTCCATATGCATAGTATCCACCGATTTCATTAATTTCATTACGAGCATATTCTGCCATTTGGGCAACCTTTTCAAACGACTCTTTCCCTCTAAGTGCTAAGTTTCTTCTTGAAATATCCAAACTAGATAATAGTAGATACGAAGCACTTGTTGTTTGAGTCAAATTAATTATTTGTCTTACATAGTCAGCATTAACGCCTTTATTTGTAAGCATTATAGAGCTTTGTGTAAGACTCCCTCCAGACTTATGCATTGAAATAGCTGCCATATCTGCTCCCGCTTCCATTGCAGATATTGGCAATTGATCACTAAAATAAAAATGTGTTCCATGAGCTTCATCAGCAAGAACCTTCATTCCATAAGAATGTGCAATCTTAACTATCGATTTAATATCGGAACATATTCCATAATATGTAGGATTATTTACAAATACAGCAACTGCATCTGGATTATTTCTTATTGTCTCTTCAACAGAATTTATATCCATCCCAAGTGCAATCCCAAGTACAGGATTTATTTTGGGATTAACATATATAGGAATAGCTCCACAAAGAACTATTGCATTAATGACGCTTTTATGAACATTTCTAGGAAGTATTATTTTATCTCCTGCCTTACATACAGATAAAACCATATTTTGAACTGCTGATGTTGTTCCTCCAACCATAAGAAATGCATGTTCTGCTCCAAAAGCATCTGCTGTAAGTTTTTCTGCCTCATGTATAACAGATATTGGATGACATAAGTTATCTAGTGGCTTCATTGAATTTACATCCAATCCCACACATTTTTCTCCTAGCAATTCTACTAGTTCTGGATTTCCTCTTCCTCTCTTATGACCTGGTACATCAAAGGGAACCACTCTTTTTTTTCTAAATTTTTCTAACGCCTCATATATTGGGGCTTTTTTTTGTTTTTCTATATCCATTATTTTCACTCCTTTGTGTACCGTCTTATAAAAACAAAAAAAACAGATGATACTAATACCATCTGTGTAAATACTTTAAATACAATCTATAAATAATAATAATTTAGCTATTTTAAGTATGAATAATATCCTTTAGAGTCACATAGCAAATATACTGTTACTACTCTTATTGAATGTTTCACAAGATGATATGCATTAAAAAATGATTATAAAGTAATCAACTTATAAAATTTAAGCTCTTAACTCAATCAATAATGTAAGAATGTATCTTACGCCGGCAACTGACCCGCCTGTCCGTCTGGGCTTTCCTCGTATGAGTGGTCATATATTCGCATGAAAACTATAACTTTAGTCCATACGATATTAAAAATAACACAAATACTTGCTTATGTCAATTGATATTACCTCGATTATACCTAAAAATCACATAAAGGGTGTCCTACTTATTTTTATTAAAACTTATTTAGCATCACTCTTATTACAAATTGAAGATTTACTAAAAATAATAAAAAGTATCGATACTACTGCTAACAAAAATGGGTAATATAAATTTGGTATTATATCAAAGGCAGAAATTTTATATCCACACTCAGCTGTTGCTGCTATAGCAAGTAACATTTGTGCGCCATAAGGTATAATCCCTTGAAAAACACATGAAAATGTATCTAAAATAGATGCTGCCCTTTTAGAATCAATATTATAATCCTTACTCATTTCCTTAGCTACAGGCCCTGCCATAACAATTGCTACTGTATTGTTAGCAGTTGCCATATCCATTACTCCAACTAGTAGTCCCATTCCAATTTGACCACCTTTATTTCCCTTAAACATTCTTTTTATAACATTAAGTAAAGTAGCAAAACCTCCATTTGCTCTAATAAGTGCACATAATGCAGATACTAAAATTGTAACCATAATCGTTTCATACATTCCTGTTGCACCTGAACCCATATTGCCTAACAAATCATAAAATGCAATATTTCCTGAAATTAAAGAAATTAACATTCCAGATACAATACCTATAATTAAAACTATAAATACATTTATTCCAACAAGTCCTCCAACCAAAACTAATATATATGGTACTAGCATTATCACATCATAAGACTCTATTTGAACTTGCCCTACATTTGAATTAATAGACAAAACTATAATTAATATTAAAGACAAAATTGCAGCTGGTAAAGCTATTTTAAAATTTGCTCTAAATTTATCCTTCATCTTACAACCTTGTGTATTGCAAGCTGCTATTGTTGTATCTGAAATAAAGGATAGATTGTCACCAAACATAGCACCTCCCATAACAGATGCTATACATAATTCCATAGAATATCCAGATGCTTGTGATACTGCTATAGCTATTGGAACCAATAATGTAATTGTTCCACAAGAAGTGCCCATTGCTAAGGATACAAAACATGCCACTATAAATAAAACGGCTATAGCAAGCCATGCTGGTGTAATAGATAACATCATATATGCTACTGCCTGTGCACTTTCACGACCAGTAACCCCAACAAAAATTCCTGCACATAAAAATATCAATATCATTGTAATTATATTCTTATCAGCAAAACCTTTTGCCATTATACTTAGCTTTTCATCAAATGATACCTTCCTATTTTGCAAACAAGCTACAAGCAAGGCTACCATAAATACTACTATAATTGGTATATTATAAAATCCCATCTCTATATTTAAAACATATTCAAATAATATTCCCATACCTAAATATAGAACTAAAAATATTATTGCTGGCATAAGTGCCCAGCCATTTGCTTTGATAGATTTTTCACTATTCATTTATAATTCACACTCCCATACGCAATATTGTAATATGTAATAATATTTATAACAATATAATATTTATTCCTTAATTTGAATTATTAGCCAACATTACTTTTTAAACAAAAAAAAGAACCCTATCTCTAGAATTCTTCTTAAAACCCATAATTCTATAGCATCCTTAACTATACCCATTCATTAAAAATGCTTTAACCCTTAAATTTTTATATACCGTTTACACAAGTATAATTATAGATGCATTAATGTTATTTTACTAGTAGTTTTAGTCATTATTTACAAAACGTTAACAAATC
>JALENK010000094.1 GCA_022767515.1 Clostridium sp. | reverse complement strand
ATCGCTTTGTCGTTTACGTAGTATTATATCAAATGTTAGTAGTAATAGATTTTCTATTATCAAAGCAGATACGTTGAAAAAGGAATGAAACCTAAAGTTTTATATATTTTTTATAAACTTTTATAAGTTTTCAGTAACGGTTAATAAAGGAAATGGAATCAAGTGAAAAGAAATTAAGAATATTATCAGATAGAATACTAGAAATTAATGAAATGACAGATATAAGAAAGAAGGTTCAAGAATGTTATAAATTATTTGTAGATGTATTAAAAAACGAAGATTTATACATAATCGGACTTCCAAATACAACAAAAGACGATTGGCAAAAAGGAAAATTAATTCCATTCATAGGAAATATTAAAGGTAATGATGACTATTATATGAGGGTGTTTACAAATGAAGAGCTTGCACTTAGAATGTCAAGAAGAGAAAAATGCACATTAGAGGATGAAGAATTAGTAACTAAGGTTACTCCAAAAGCATTATTAGCTCTTATTGAAAATTATTTTATGATGGGAATGGATGGCGTATTATTAAATGATGGTGAAGAATGGATTACAATAAATAGTGAATTAATTCTATCTTGTGGATATAAGGAAGTGTTTAATGAGCCAGAAAGGTTAAATGCTGATTTTATGAATACTGTTAGAGCTATATATGATATTGCAAAAAACAGAGTCAATATGGTGGCACCAGTAAAATATTATGATGGAATAAAGCCTACTGATGTTTTTGAAGGCAAAGCAGAATTATATCCATTTGGAAATGAAATATTATTTGTTGATTATTCAGATAGATTTAAGATAGAAGATGTATTTAAGGAAAAAGTTTATTGGCTTGAAATGAATATATCTATGTTTTATTCAGTGGTTGTTAAAGCTAAAGAAATTGGTATTACTAATATCAAAATAGCTTATAAAGGAAAGCAAGGAAATGGAACACCAGAGAATATTTTAGAATTATTAGATTCAGTAGGTTTTTCAGGAATAAAATAGGGGTGAAGAATATGAAGAAAAAAGGAATTTTACTTGTAATTTCTGGTCCTACAGGTGCTGGTAAGGATAAGGTTATCAAATCTTTTTTAGAAAAGCACCCAGAAACATATATGCAAAAATCAGTTACTACGAGAACTATGAGAGAAGATGAAGTTCAAGGTGAAGAGTATGATTTTGTTACAAATGTAGAGTTTTTTAAGGTTGTGGATAAAGGTGGATTCTTAGAATGGTCTGAGGTTTATGGAAATTATTATGGTACACCTAAGCATCAAGTTAATAAGATATTAAAATCTGGGGGAAATGTTCTTCTTGAAGTAGATATTAAGGGCGCATTACAAATAAAAGAAAATTATTCTGATGCAGTACTTATATTTATACTTCCAACATCTATGGAGGTATTAAAAAAGAATATATTAGAGAGTAAAAAGGATTCTCCAGAAAATCTACTTAGAAGATTTAATTCTGCCTTTAATGAGATACAATCAATATCAACGTATAATTATGGAATTGTAAATGATGATGTAGATAAAGTGGTTGAAAAGATAGAAAATATTATGTCTGCAGAGGAATGTAGAGTCGATAGGGTTAAGGAAATATATGATTTTAAGTATGTTTAGTTAAGTGAAAGGAAGATCGATTGGTCTTTCTTTCATTTTTTTATATAAAAATATAGTTTTACAGGTAAATATGCAATTTTTTATTTTATATAATTCAAAAATATGATATTATATATATATTAATTACTTACTAGGGAGGAGTAGTATTATGGAAAAGTACTTAAAAGATGAATATTTAGAAATTATAGAAGATATAAAAAAGTTTCAAGATGTATGCATTAATAATAGTTCCATTAATACTGAATTATATAAAAAGTTTGAAGTTAAACGAGGACTAAGAGAATTAAACGGTAAGGGTGTTTTGACTGGTTTGACAGAAATCTCTGAAATACAATCCACAATAGAAAAAAACGGATTAGTAGTACCTTGCGAAGGAAAGTTATTTTATAGGGGAATAGATGTTGATAAATTAGTAGAAGGTTTTGTAAATGAAAAAAGATTTGGATTTGAAGAAACAGTATACTTATTAATACTTGGTGAACTTCCTGGAAAAGAAGAATTGAAAGAGTTTAAAGAAACACTTGCAAATTTTAGAACTTTACCAACATCATTCGTAAGAGATATTATTTTACAGTGTCCAAGTAAAGATATGATGAATGTGCTTTCAAGAACAGTATTAACTTTATATGCTTATGATGATAATGCTAATGATACATCAGTTCATAATGTACTAAGGCAATGCTTACAATTAATAGCAGCATTTCCATTACTAGCCGTATATGGATATCAAGCTTATAGACACTATTATCATAATGAAAATTTATTTATTAATAAACCTAAGAAAGAGTTATCTACAGCAGAGAATATATTAACTTTATTAAGAAAAGATAGTGAATATACTGAGCTTGAAGCAAGAATACTAGATATAGCATTAGTGTTACATGCAGAACATGGTGGCGGAAATAATTCTACTTTTACAACACATGTAGTTTCTTCTTCTGGTACTGATACTTACTCAGTAATCGCATCTTCATTAGGTTCGTTGAAGGGTCCAAAGCATGGTGGAGCTAATATTAAAGTTATGCAAATGATGCAGGAGATTAAGGAAAATGTATCTAATTGGACAGATGAAGAAGAAGTTAGAGCTTATATTGAAAAGATAGTCAATAAGGAGGCTTTTGATAAATCTGGTTTAGTATATGGAATAGGACATGCTGTATATTCTGTATCAGATCCAAGAGCAAAAATATTTAAAAAGTTTGTTAAAATGTTATCTGAAGAAAAAGGTACAACAAAGGAATTTCAATTATACCAATTAATAGAAAAGATTGCACCAGAGATTATAGCTAAAAGGAGAAATACAATAAAGCCTATATGTGCCAATATAGATTTTTACAGTGGATTTGTGTATAAAATGCTGAATCTACCGACTGAATTATATACGCCATTATTTGCTATGGCAAGAGTTGCAGGTTGGTCAGCACATAGAATTGAGGAATTAATAAATACAGATAAGATAATGAGACCAACTTATATGAATGTTGCTGAAAGAAAGGAGTATGTTCCAATTGGCAATAGATAAGGAAATAAGATATTGGCAGGTTGTTAAAGGGAGACATGCATTAAGATTTGTAGATGAAAGGCTTAGTAAAATTAATGAAATAATAGTACCAAAAGATATTTTAGATTTTTTTGATGCAGAAAGAATTCAAGATGGAGAAAATAGAAAGTTGTTTACTTATTATTTAGATGGTAAATATTATTCTAATATAAGCTATAGAAAGTCTGATGATGCGACCATAATAACATTAGATAAGGATTTGTATAATATTTTGATGGGTGTTTATGATTTATCAAAGGATGTGAAAGGTATAGGAATATATATTGCCTTTTTAAAGATGGGACCATATCTTTTTAATATAAAAATAGGAAAGGCTAATGTTAAAAATAATTAATATATTTAATTATTTAAAAAAACTTAGATTAAAATTTAATATTTTTTCATAAACCACTTTATTTTTTTAAGAGAATAGTGTATTATATTAATATAAATAGAGTGTGTAACGCAATGGGGCGTATCAAATAACATATTTTTATGTGTGTTATTTTGATGCGCTCTTTTTAGTGTATGGAGGTAAATTATGGATAAAATTGATTTTAAATTATTAAAGTTATTACAAGAAAATGCAAGATATCCGCTAAAGTATTTAGCAAAAGAAGTTTTTTTATCAACACCAGCAGTTTCATCTCGTCTTGAGAAGCTAGAGAATGCAGGAATAATTCAAGGATATGATGTAAAAGTAAATAAAGATAAATTAGGATATAATATAACAGCATTTATTAATTTAGAACTACCACCAACGGAAAAAGAAAACTTTTATCCATTTGTCAAATCATGCCCAAATGTAATAGAATGTAATTGTGTAACAGGAAAATATTCTATGCTTCTTAAGGTTGTATTTGAAACTACAATGCAGTTAGATGCATTTATTGGTAAGATTCAGAGGTTTGGAAGTACACAAACACAGATTGTATTTTCAACTATAGTTGAGCATAGAGGAGTTGAACCTGAAATAATAGCAAAATGAGGTATGAGTATGAAAAAAAAGCCAGAATTATTAGCGCCAGCAGGAACGTTAGAAAAGCTTAAGATTGCTTTTAGGTATGGAGCAGATGCAGTTTATTTTGGAGGAGAAAAATTTTCACTTAGAGCAGCGGCAAAGAACTTTACTTTTGAAGATATGGAAGCAGGAGTTAGAATTGCTCACAAACTTGGTAAGAAGATGTATTGTACAGTTAATGTAATGCCTAGAAATGACGAAATTAAGGAGCTTTTAGAATATGTAAAGAAATTAGAAAAAATAGGTATTGATGCTGTACTTGTATCAGATTTAGGAGTATTTTCAATTATTAAGGATAATACGAATATTCCAATACATATCAGTACACAGGCTAATACTGTTAATTATGCAGCATGTAATATGTGGCATAGGCTTGGGGCTGAAAGGGTAGTTTTAGGTAGAGAATGTTCACTTAAAGAAATACAGGAGATACAGAAAAACATTAGTGAGGATTTAGAACTTGAGATATTTATTCACGGTGCAATGTGTATTTCTTATTCTGGAAGATGTCTTTTATCTAGTTTTATGGCAGGAAGGGATTCTAATAGAGGAGCTTGTGCTCAGTCTTGTCGTTGGAAATATACTTTAATGGAGGAGAAAAGGAAAGGAGAGTATTTTCCAATAGAAGAGGATGAAAATGGAACATATATTATGAATTCTAAAGATATGTGTATGATTGACCATATAGAAGAGATTATGAATTTAGGTGTAGCTTCATTAAAGATAGAGGGAAGAAATAAAAGTGAATATTATGTAGCAGTTGTTGTTAATGCTTATAGAAAGGCAATTGATTTATACTATGAAAATCCAGATAATTATAAGCTTTTAGATAGTATAAAAAATGAAATGTCTAAAGTTAGTCATAGAAGATATTATACAGGATTTTTCTTTGGTGAACCTAGGGAAGATGGAATTATATATGATACCAATGATCATGTAAAAGAATATGATATGGTTGCAATTGTACTATCTTATGATGAGAAAACAAAAATTGCTTATTGTAAGCAAAGAAACAAATTTGTTAAAGGTGATTGCATTGAAATTTTTTCTCCTGAATTTAAAAGTGAAGAGTTTATGGTAGAAGAACTATTTGATGAAGATGAAAATAGTATTGAAATGTGTAATAGACCTGGAATGTTATTTAAAATCAAACTACCTTATAAAGTTGAGGAAGGAGATTTCTTAAGAAAAAGAATAATATAAAAAAAGACTAGATGCGATTTGCATTTAGTCTTTTTTTATTGATATTAATATCAATCTTCTTCGCTATGGTGAGGATTTGAAGTTACTAAGTTTATAGCATTTGTAATTGCTAGGAGTATATCAGTTTCAAATTGAGAATACCTAACATTATATTTTGCTAAGATTTCCCCCTTAGTAGTTGTTACATAAAAGGGTTGTAAATTATTTAGTGAAAGAGCAAAAATATCTTGTCTGCATTTTTCACATGTACATACTTCAGGACGATCTTTTAAAATATCATCCATAAATTGTTCAACCCAAATTTCCATATAATTTACTACATTTTCCATATATAAATGCCCCTTTAAAGTTTATTTACTTTGATAACTAATATTATATACACTTATTTAAAAATATTCAATATGATATTGTTATAGTTTATATGTTATAATACTAATGTATTTAATTATTAGGAGGTTCGTTATGGAAAAGTGGTTTGAGAGTTTATATACAGATGGTTCAAGATATTTTGTAAGTAATCCTTTACCTAAAAAAGGGGAAGAGATAAAAATATATATTAGAGCTTATGAAGCTTCACCTATTAAGGGGATTTGGCTTAAGGGAGCATTTAATGGTGTAGAAAGACTAATAAAAATGGAGAAAGAGTTTACAGAAAACTTTCTTTGTTATTATAGTTGTAAAGTGACAATATATGAGGATGAACTAAGTTATTCTTTTTATGTAGTAGCAGAAGATAAAATTTATTATTATAATCAAAGAGGTATTACAGAATATGAACCTGATAGAAGGTATGATTTTAGAATATTGACAGACTATGCTCAGCCTAAATGGGTTAAGGAAAGTGTGTTTTATCAAATATTTCCTGAAAGATTTTGTAATGGAAATCCTGAAAATGATGTCAAAGATGAAGAATATTATTTTGATGGGCATCCAGTAATAAAGGTCAAGGATTGGAATAGTGTACCTAAGGAATACGATGAGGTACATTGTTTGGACTTTTATGGGGGAGATTTGGAGGGAATAACTCAAAAGATACCTTATTTAAAGGAACTTGGTATAAATGCTATATATTTAAATCCTATATTTTATGCTGCAACTGTTCACAAGTATGATTGCTTAGATTACTTCCAGGTTGATAAACATTTTGGTGGAGATAAGGCATTTGAGGAATTGATGAAAGAGCTTCATAAAAATGGTATTAGATTAGTATTAGATATGTCTATAAATCATACAGGAACGGCTAATAAGTGGTTTAATAAGGAAGGCATTTTTTTTGATAAGAGTGTAGGGGCTTATAATAATAAAGAGGCTGTTGAGAGAAATTATTATTTCTTTAATGAGGATAATAGTTATAAGTCATGGAATGATGTTGATACTTTACCAACACTTAACTACACTTCAAAGGAGCTTAGAAATATTATCTTTGAAGGAGAAGATTCATTAGTTAAAAAATGGCTTAAGCCACCATATGAAATAGATGGATGGCGCTTTGATGTTGCTGATACAATGGCTAGAAATAATGAAATTCAGCTTCATCATGATATATGGCCTAAAATTAGAAAAAGTATAAAGGACGTAAATAAGGAGGCTTATGTTTTAGCTGAAGGATGGACTGATTTAAAAGAGTTTTTAAATGGAAATGAATGGGATTCAGCAATGAATTATTATGGGTTTGGAAGACCAGTTAGAGATTTCTTTGGTGATGGAGAACTATTTATGAATAGGGATACTGAGTTATCTAAATATAAAACAAAGCTTACAGCAAAGAATTTAGCTAATAGAATAAAAAATAATTTAGATAATCTGCCTTTTGTAATACAGGAGAATCAGTTTAATCTTTTTGATAGTCATGATGTACCAAGACTACATAATAATCCTGAAATTAGCTTTGAAAAATATAGAGGAGCTGTAATAATGTTATTTTCTATGATAGGAACTCCTAATATGTACTATGGAGATGAAGTTGGAATCGATGGAAGAGTTAACAGCATGGAAGGTTGCAGATATCCTATGCCTTGGAATGAAGATTATAGAAAATCAAAGTATTATGAGCTATATCAAAAATTAATTAGTTTAAAGGTCAATGAAGATGCTCTTAAGTATGGAGGGTTCAAGATTATTAGTGATGATGATTATGTATTTTCATATGCTAGATTTACAAGAGACGAAGTTATTTTTGTTGTATGTTCAAGTGATGATGAAAATAGAAAAGTTAGAATTCCACTAAAAGCATTTGGAAAGACTAGTGAGGGAATAATAGATGACTTATTTGGTAAAAAATTAGACTATGAAAAATGTGATGATGGAATTATACTAAATGTTGAAAGTAATAACAGTTATATTTTTAAAATATAAAATGCTTGATAAGATAAGAAAAAGATAATATAATAATTATTAAATAATAATAATTATTATTTGGAAAAGGACTAAGAAAGGAGGTACTACTACATTTTAGTGGTAGATACTTTTATGAAGGTTATTAAACGCGATGGAAAAACTGTGGAGTTTGATAAAAAGAAGATAAAAGAAGCTGTAATAAAAGCAATGAAAAATGGAAGTGGTATATATCTTCCTGATATTGCAAAACTAATTGCAAATGATGCACAGAAACATTTTCAAAGTCAAGATGAAACACCAACAATTTATATGATAGAAACTTTTGTTTATGATAGATTAGTTCATTATGGGCAGACTGTTACAGCAAAAGCATATGAGGGATATAGAGCGGTTCAGTCTTTTAAAAGGACTATAAATACTACAGATGAAAGTATATTGGGTCTTATTAAAAAGACTAATGAGGATGTACTTAGGGAAAATTCTAATAAGAATTCTGTAATAGCTGCAACTCAAAGAGATTTAATTGCAGGAGAGGTATCAAAGGATATCTCAAGAAGAAGATTAATTCCCTCTCATATAGTTCAAGCACATGATGAGGGAGCAATTCATTGGCACGATATGGATTATACTATTCAGCCCATATTTAATTGTTGTCTTATTAATTTAGAAGATATGCTTGATAACGGTACAGTTATTAATGATAAATTAGTAGAAACACCTAAGTCTTTTGGAACAGCATGTACTGTTACAACACAGATTATGGCACAAGTTGCTAGTAATCAATATGGTGGTCAGAGTATAACTATTAAGCACTTAGCTAAATATTTAAGGGTTACATATGATAAGTTTTATAAATATTATATGGAAAAATATAAAAATGAAGAACTAGCATCTGAACTTGCAAAGGATATGGAAATGAAGGATTTGAAGGATGGAGTTCAAACTATAAGATATCAACTATCAACTCTTCAAACCACTAATGGGCAGTCACCATTTGGAACTATATATTTAGAAATTACTGAAGGTGATGAATATGAGAAGGAAATGGCATTAATCTGCGAAGAAATGATACGTCAAAGACTTGAGGGAATGAAGAATTATAAAGGTCAAGAGATTGGTGAGGCATTTCCAAAGCTTGTATATCTTTTAGATGAGCATAATTGCCTTGAAGGTGGTAAATATGATTATATAACTAAGCTTGCTGCAAAATGTACAGCAAGGAGATTAGTACCAGATTATCAATCTGCAAAGATTATGCGAAAGAATTATGAAGGAAATACATTCCCTCCTATGGGATGTAGATCACATTTGAGTCCTTGGAAGGATGAGAATGGTAATTATAAATGGTATGGAAGATTTAATCAAGGTGTTATAAGTTTAAATCTGCCTCAAATTGCAATAATAGCAGATAAGGATATGGATTTATTTTGGGAACTGTTAGACCAAAGGTTAGAATTATGTAAGGAAGCATTGCTTGTCAGACATAATATGCTTATGGATACATTGTCAGATGTTTCACCAATTCACTGGCAGCATGGTGCAATAGCAAGGCTTAAAAAAGGTGAAAGGATAAATAAATTATTAGAAAATGGATATTCAACATTATCATTAGGTTATGTTGGAGTATATGAAATGACACAGGCAATGCTTGGAGTTAGTCATACAACACCGGAAGGACAAAAATTCGCATTGAAGGTTATGCACAAATTGGCAGATGCCTGTAGTAAATGGAAGGAAGAAACTGGTTTAGGTTTTGGATTATATGGAACACCAGCTGAAAATTTAATTTATAGATTCTGTAGATTAGATAAACAGAGATTTGGTGAAATAAAGAATGTAACAGATAGATTGTATTATACTAATTCTTATCATGTTCACGTATGTGAAGAAATTGACGCATTTTCTAAGCTAAAGTTTGAAGCACCATTTCATAATATAAGTTTAGGTGGATGCATTTCATATGTTGAAGTTCCAGATATGACAAGAAATTTAGAAGCTGTTGAACATATAATTAATTTTATATATCATAATATTCAATATGCAGAAATAAATACAAAGCCTGATATATGTTATTCTTGTGGTTACACAGGGGAAATTAAACTAGACAAAGATTTAAAGTGGTTCTGTCCATCTTGTGGTAATAGGGATGAAAATGAAATGCAGGTTATGAGAAGAACTTGTGGATATATTGGAACCAATTTCTGGAATAAGGGTAGAACGGCTGAAATAGGAGATAGAGTATTACATTTATAGAAAAGAAGGATGTTAATATGAGATATGCACAAATCAGAAAGTTTGATGTAACAAATGGACCAGATGTTAGAACTACTCTATTTGTGACAGGTTGCACTAATAATTGTGAAGGTTGTTTTAATAAAGAATTGCAGGATTTTAATTATGGTGAAGAATGGACTAAAGAAACAGAAGATAAATTTTTAGAGTATGCTAAGAATGAAAATGTTAATGGTGTAAATATACTTGGTGGAGAGCCTATGGAGCAGGTCATGGATGATTCTCTTTATAACTTGCTCTTAAGGATTAAAAATGAAACAGGAAAAAGTATATGGCTATGGAGTGGCTACTTATATGAGGAAATAATTAAAGATAATTTAAAAAAAAGATTATTAGAATTAGTTGATGTCCTTGTAGATGGAAGATTTATTATAGCAAAGAGAGATATAACTTTAAAGTATAGAGGGTCAAGTAATCAAAGAGTTATAGATGTGAAAAAATCCTTAGAATTTAATAAAATAATAGAAAAAGTTGTTTGATAAATTTTTATCGAACAACTTTTTAATTTTATTTTAATATTGGGAAAATAGAAGTAAAATGCCAAATTATATGATATAATTATATGGTGATATTTTGTCAAAATAAGGAGGAAGTAATTATGAGAAAGAAAAAAATTATTGCAATTATCAGTATTGGTGCGATGCTATCAGTAGCGGGTGTTACAATGGCATGGTTTACAGCTAAGGATAATGTTGTAAACAGATTTTCTACAGCAGGATGGGGCGATGGAGAAAATGATAAAAATGACCCTGATTTTGGTGTGAAAATTGATGAAACAGATGAAGACAAAACTACAGGTGGGCCAGTAGAAGACGGAAAAGGATGGACACAAAAGAGTGATGAAAATGGCGACCCATTAACAAAAGAAGTTGAAATTACTAATCCAGATGGAACAAAAACAACAGTACAAGTACCTGTATATGAAAGAAAAGATGATGCTTCAGAGGATTTAGTAGTTCCTGGAGTAGAAGTAAACAAGGATGTAAGAGTTCAAAATACTGCAAATTATGTATCCTTTATTAGGGTTAAATTCATTCCAACATTTATTAGTTCACCACTTGATTTATCTAAATTAGATAACAATATGATAGTTCCAAATGTAAATACTAATAATGTAAAGTCAGTAGCAGAAGAAGGTTATTGGATAAAGGGTGAAAAGGATGTTGATGGCTTAGATTGGTACTACTATATGAAGGTTGTTGAACCAAAAGAGTTTACATCATATTTGTTAGATTCTGTAACTTTATCTTTAGATGCAGATAATACATATAAAAATGCACAATTTGATGTTTTAGTTTCAGCACAATCTGTACAAGCTACAAATGGAGCATATGCTTCAGTATGGAATAAAATGCCACAAGAAGTTAAGGATATGTATGCAAAATTAGAAAAATAAACAGTGAGAGGAGAATGGCAATATGAATAAAATATTAAAAAAAGTATTGTCCGTTTCATTATTATATGTTGTGATTTCACAAGTTTTATTCAATTATAGTGCAAATGCAGAGGTAACTGAAAGTAATATTATAATCGAAGGTAATGCAGAGGGATTAGTTACAATTCCTGAAACAGAAGATTTTCTTCAAAAAGATAAGATGCTTCCAGGAGATGAAGTGAAAGGAACAATAAAACTTCAAAATAATTATGATTATGAGTATGAAGTTTTTTTGAGAGCAGAGGATAGTGAAAAAAAATCAGATATTAGCTTAATTAATATGCTAGATTTAAAATTAAGTATAGATGGAAAAAGTATTTACAATGGTATATTAAATGGTAATGGTCAGATGGATAAGGATATTAGTCTTGGCATAATAAAGCCAGGAGAAAGTAAAACTATTGATGCTAGCGTAGTTTTAAATCCTGAAAAAACAGGAAATGAGTATAAAAATAAGTATGCAAGCATAGAATGGATATTTACAGCTGTTAGAGAAGAAGAAAAAGAAGGACCGCCAATTGAATTGCCACAAGAACCAGAAAAAACTGGTGATAATAATTCAATAATTTGGCTTGTAGGAGCATTAGGGTTAAGTACTACTGCAATTATTGTTCTTTCTATATCTCGAAAGAGGAGGGGTAAGAATGAAATTTAAATATGGTATAAGAAAAAACAAAAGCTTCAAGTATATAAGTATTTTTGTTGCCATGCTTATGTTATGTTCAATAGTATTTGATATTGTGCCATTTAAAGTCTTTGATAATAAAGTAGCTTCAGCAGCAAATGAATTTACAGATTATCAGGAAATTACAGATATAATATGGACAAGAACTAAAGATGTTAGAAAAGAATCAGGCGCAACATTTTTTGCAAATAATACATTTGCTAGTAATGGTCAAGGATATAGTCAAGATTATTGGACTTATCAAGGAAATAATAGTTATTATTTAAATAAAATCCCTAGTAGTTTTAATATTTCTCAAGCAGGTATTATTTGGATGCCACAAATATTTACAGGCTCAACTAATAAAATTACTTTAGATTATGATACTATTATTAAATTGATGAATCCGACTGACACAAATGTTTGGGATGGTAAGGGTGGTAATCCATATGCTGATAAAGCAGTACCACCAGGAAATATATCAAGAATACAAAAGATTAAAAATGCTTATAACGGAATTATTCCAAGTGATTTCCCAGACTTTGCAACATGGCAATATTGTCCATATAGTAAGGATTATCATCACGGGGATCAAATGAGATTATTTAGAGGAGAATTTGAATTAGATCCTAATGAAGCTCAAAATTATGATTTTTATATAACTTCAGGAGATAATAAAGATCATATTATTCCTATTGATGATACTATGATAGTATTGGTAGATGGGGAACCAACAGGAATTAACTTTACAACAAGTGTTCAAGGTGCAGGTCAAAGTTTATTTTTACACAATGCTAATAAAGAAGATAAAGTTTCAGGTGGAATGTATGAGCTAAAAATGCGCTTGACACATAATACAAGAGCAGAAAATGCAGATGTTGAAGTAGACTGTTATAGTGAAGCACATGCTAAACTTTCTTCTTTTACAGATGGATTACATGTTCATCTAGATGAAATTGTAGATGGAAAAGTTTTAGGAGATATTAGTGATATTATTCATAATAATAACTCAAATCAAGGTTCTAATGGGAAATATAAACATAAAATTGAAGTTATAGCTTCAGATTTTCAATTAGCTGGAGGTATGACTAAATTAAATATTGTTAAGGTTCCAAAGCCACAAACTATAGTGACAAAGACGGCTTATGATAAAAATAATAACATAATTGCTAAAGGTAATAGTGAAGGTCTTAATGAATCATATTCTTCTGTAAAAGCAGGAGATGTAATTAAGTATGAATTTACTTATAAAAATTTAAATGATTCTAGAACTTTAAGAAATATTACATTTGTGGATAATACTATAGGTGTTAACATACCAATGACAGATAGTAGTAATATTACAGTAAAGAAATATAATAATAGTGATGCATTAATTAAATCAGGAGATGGTTCGATATTAAGTGAGGACTTAAATCCAGGTGAATATGTTGTTGTATCTGGTGAAAAGTTACAATTAACAGCACCAACTAATAAAACATCAATTGATAATACAGTTAATACTACTGCAAAGTATTCAACATATAATTCAAGCACTCAAGGAACTATTGAAAAGGATGCAACAGTTACAGTTCCAATTTTAGACCCTCATCCAGCAATTGAAGCTACTAAAACAATAATTAGTAAAGATACAATGGTAAATCCAGGAGATAAAATTGAGTATCAATTACAAGTTAAAAATACTGGAGATGTAGAATTAACTAACATTTCATTAAAGGATCAAAAATTAGGCATAACAATAACTAAAGATGGAATGACTGATAAGAATGATAATAGTTTACCACTTGATTCATTAGTATTAATGAAAGACGGTGTGGAAATTTCTTGTAGAGATTTAGCATCATTAATGCCAAATGAAACTATTACAGCAAAAGATAATAAATATCTTGTTGAAACAGTAAAAGAAAGTGGAAATGTATCTAATCTTTCAGCAGTTGAAAATACTTTTGTAGCATCAGGTACTTATGGGGATGATAACTATACAGACGATGGAGAAACATCTATTAATGTTGGAGATATTAAATTAATTAAAGAGGCATATGATGAAAGTGGTAATTTAATTGCAACTTCAGAAGATGATTCTCAAGGTTTAAAATCTGTTAAAGAAGGAACAAAAGTTTATTATAAGTTTAAGATTAAGAATTTAGGTTCTACCATTCTTAAGAATTTAGTTTTATCTGATTTAGATTTAAGAGTAAACTTAACTAAGGCAGAAAATATTAAATTAAATCAATTAAATCCAGGACAAGAAATAGTAATAGATGATCAAAGTATAAATAAGGTTATGTCTAATATAGCTGATTATCACTTTACTAATACAGCTAAAGTTACTGGAGATAACTATGATGATAGTTCAAATCCTATAAAGGATGAATATAACAATGTTATTAAGGTTCAGGATACAGTATCAGTAGATGTAGAAATATTCAATCCACAAGTAGAAGTAAATAAGGTGCCTTATACAACTGTAGATGAGTTAAAAGCTAATTTACCGGAAGTTGGAGTTAAACAAGTTTCTGCAATCTTAGGTCAAAAGGTATATTACAAGTTTATGATTAAAAATACTGGTACAGTAGATTTAAGAAACATTAGTTTCACAGATAGTAAACTTGGTATATCAGAATTAAGCAGTTCAAATCTTACTTCAAGAAGTATGGTTGTTAAGAAGTATGATAAAAATAAAGTAGAAATAGAAAAGTTAAAGACTAATGAAGAAAAGCTAACAAGCTTAAAGATAAATGAAACAATAGTTGTATATGATTTAGGTGTTATGGTAAAGACAACTAGAGATTCTAAATTTGAAAATACTGTTTATGGAACAGGAGAGTATGTTTATAATGAAGAAAACCAAAAGGTAACAGATGATGATAAAGCTACTGTAGTTTTATCAGGAACTGCTAAGATTAATGTTGAAAAAGAAGCTTATGTAAATCAATCAATGCTAGTTGCATCATCAAAATTAGCTAATTCTAAAGAAGTAGCTAAAGGTGAAAATGTAGCTTACAAGATTATTATGACTAATGATGGAACAGCAGATTTGACTAATGTTGTTGTTAATGATGAAACATTAAATATTGTATTATCTAAGGATGATATTAAGATAAATGGTATTAATGCAGAGCTTTCAGATTTTATTATTAAGAAAAATAATACAATAAGTGATTTATCTGCTTTTAATTCGTTAAAGGTTGGAGAAATTATTGAAATTACAAGTACAAGCAAGTTAATACACAAAAATGTTAAAAATAATACAACAAATAAAGTAGTAGTAACAGGAGAGGCAGATGGTGGAATCAAGGTTAATGATGAAGCTAAAGTAAGTTACCCTGTAAAATCAGCAGAAATAGTAGTTGATAAAAAAGCTTTCAATGAAAGTGGTAGAGAAGTTACTGAAACATATCCAGGTTCAGTAGTTAAGTATAACTTATATTTAGAAAATAGTGGAGCTATGGATTTAAATAACATAACATTTAATGATGATACATTAGATGCAGTTATAAATGGAACAGGAATTTATCTAAATGGTTCAGTTACACCAGTAGTTCCAATGAATTTAAAGATTAATGTTTATTCTTCAAAGGATGCATTCAATAATGGTGAAGCTCCAATAAATACAAGTTCAGATATAGATTTCTTAAATCAATTACAATTAAAGCCAGGTCAGGTTGTAGAAGTAAGTGAAGGACATTTGAAATTAAATGTTACAGAACAAATTTCTGATGCAAATAACCATGTAATAGGTACAGCAAGTACTTGGTATAATAAAGAGATTACTAAGGATAAAGAAGTTATTGTTCCTATAAAGAATCCAAAGATTAAAATAATTAAGGAAGTTTATGATTTTGATACAAACGAATTAATTCAAAGGTCAGATTCTGAAACAGGAGATAATTTATTACCTAGTCAAAATATTAAAATTGGTAACAAGGTATATTATGCTATTACAGTGAAGAATATCGGTAACAGTACACTTGAAGGTATAGTTATTAAGGATGCAAAGTTAGGATTAACTAAAAATGTTACATCACTTGGTATTGGAAAGAGTTACACTATAAAAGATAAGAATAATGCTAAGACTGTAAAAGTAATAAATGCTACAGATGTACAAAATGGAAAAATTACAAATGTTGCTACTGTTGATTCAAGGAATCCTGAAGGTACAAGCATTCCAACAGAGGAAGTTACTGTAGAAGTACCGGTCGAAGCTGATGCTCAGGTAGAGGTAACTAAGGTTGGTGTATTGTCAAGTGCAAATATTGATAATATAAATGATTCTGTTCAATATGCAGATCCAGGAGTTACAATTTACTATAAGTTTAGCATTACTAATATAGGAAAGACAGATTTAACAGATATAAACTTCAAGGATTCAGCAATTAATGTTGTTGTAGATGAAAATTATGGAAATGGATTAACTGTTAATAAGTATGATGCTAATAATAATGAAATTGAAACTCATAAGACTAATAATGAAAAGTTAGCTTCATTAAAGGTTGGAGAAACAATAGTAGTTTATGATATTTCAAGTGATTCTAAGATTAAACATATTACAAACAATGCCAATAATAATAAGTTTAAGAATACTGTTATAGGTTCAGGAAAATATATATCTAATAACCAAATAAAAGAAGTTAGTGATACTGATACAGTTACAGTAAGAACAATCGTTAATGGTTCTATATATGTAGAAAAGAATGCTTATTGTAATGGAGAGCAAGTCTCTTCTTCAAATACAGGTGTAATATCAGAGGTAAGTAGTGGTAGTAATTTAGATTATAAGATTATAGTAAGAAACTATGGTAATTCACAATTAAATAATATAATTGTAAATGATTCTAAGTTAGGATTAGTAATTGATTCAAATACTGCTACTAAGTGGGGAGAAGATGTATCAGGTAAGGTAATAATTAAGAAGTACAAAAATAATGGTTCATTATCAGATGTTAATCCAGAAGGAATACAAGCACTTACTTCATTAGCTACTGATGAATATATTGTAATTGAGGCAACTGATGATGTACTTACTGATAAAAATGTTGTAGGAGGAACAGTTGTTAAGAAT
This sequence comes from Clostridium sp., assembly GCA_022767515.1. Taxonomy (GTDB): domain Bacteria; phylum Bacillota; class Clostridia; order Clostridiales; family Clostridiaceae; genus Clostridium. The sequence continues at coordinate 73 of JALENK010000094.1, read as the reverse complement.
CTAGTAGATGTTTCAGCCGTAGTTAATGGTGAACCATCACAAACACCTGTTACTGATGAGAGTGAAGTAGAGA